>JAFGRZ010000082.1 GCA_016934895.1 Candidatus Aminicenantota bacterium | reverse complement strand
TAAAAGGTCACGACCTCTCTCACTTTGATCGGCTTCAGACCCATGATCTGAGCCACAAACCGTTCTTCCTCCTCACCGATGAAACCGACTTCCCGCTGGACGAGATGAAGAACCGGCAGGAGCGCCGCCTCCTTCTTGGGATAGCGGGCGATCGTCTCCTCGATTTTCCGGCGCAGGTCGGCAGAATAATCAGGGCTCACCGGTCCAATTCTCCTCCGATCATGTTCATCGACCCGAACGTCGGGATGACATCGGCGACATAGCGGCCCCGGATGAGTTGTTCCAGGGCCGCGACGATATGAAAACACGGGGCCCTGAGATGAAGCCTGTAGGGACGGTCCGTGCCGTCGGAAACGATGTAAAAACCCAACTCCCCGTTTCCCCCCTCGACGGCAAAATAAACATCGCCCTTCGGAGGCCGGATGCCGTGTCCGCGCATGAAGAATTTGAAGTGATTGATCAATCCTTCGATCGACGTATAGGTCTCTTCCTTGGGCGGGACGACATACCCCTTGTCGGACGCCAGGATGTCGGGATAACGATATTCCTCCGATCCCTCAAGGTTGGGGGAAAGCGCGACGGCCTCTCGGACCCTGCGACGCCGCGAGTCCCGGATGGCCGCAGAGGGCTCGATCCCGCCGGCAGTCAAGGCGGGGGAGGTTTTGGGGATGCGGGCCGCAGCCTGCTCGACGATGCGCAGGCTTTGCTCCATTTCTCTCATCCGGACGAGATAGCGGTCGAAGTTGTCCCCTCTCTCCCCCAGCGGAACATCCCAATTCAACCGGTCGTAAATCAGATACGGAAAAGCTTTGCGGACATCGTAGAGGACACCGGTCGAACGCAGGCAGGGCCCCGTCCAACCATAGGCCACGGCGTCCTCGGGCGACATGACGGCGACGTCCCGCGTCCGGTTGAGGAAGATCTTGTTCTTGTCGAGGAGGCCGTGGACATCCTTGAGGACCCCCCGGGTTTCCGCCACGGCCTTCTTCAGGACGACGTCGAAATCGGTGTGGAGGTCTGCCCGGACCCCTCCGATGCGGATATAGGAAGTCGTCATCCGGGCGCCCGTGGTCTGTTCGATGACGTCCCAGATGAACTCACGGGCCTTCATTTTGTAAAGGAAAACCGTGAAGGCGCCGCATTCCATGGCCATGGCCGCCAGACAGGTGAGATGGTCGGAAATGCGCGAAAGTTCGCTCATCAACACACGGATGTGCTGGGCGCGTTCCGGGACGACAACACCGAGCATCTTTTCCACCGTCATGACATAGCCGAGATTGTTGATGAGCGGCGAAACGTAGTTCAGTCGGTCCGTATAAGGCAGCAAATTGAAGTAGGTCCGGTGCTCGCAGGTCTTCTCGAACCCACGGTGAAGATACCCGACCTCCACCTCGGAATTGAGGATCCGTTCGCCGTCGAGCTCCAGCATGATCCGGATCGTCCCGTGCATGGCCGGGTGGGAGGGCCCCATGTTGAGGAGCATCGTATCCGGGCGGGCCTCTTTCTGAATCCGTGTCGGCATGTCAATCCTTCAAGCGAATGAGCGGCTGGCTCCGCCGCAACGGGTAATCCTTGCGCAACGGGTGACCCTCGAATCCTTCCCACATGAAAATCCGCCGCAGGTCCGGATGCCCTTCGAAATGAACCCCGAAGAGATCATACACCTCCCGCTCGAGCCAATGGGCGTTCTTCCAGAGGGGAGTCAGGGAGGCTATCCACAGGTCATTCTCATCGAGTCGGACCTTGATTCTCAAGCGCGCCCGGCCCGTGAGGGAAAAAAGATGATAGACCATTTCGAAGCGCGGCTTTTCGCCCCGGTAATCGACGCAGGTCAGGTCGAGGAGCATGGCGTAGTCTTCGGGTTTCTGCTTGAGAAAAGTCACGATCGGGAGAAGCGCCGCCTTGTCGATGACGGCCGCTTCATCCCCCAGAGAGCGGGTGATCTCC
Organism: Candidatus Aminicenantota bacterium; assembly: GCA_016934895.1. Lineage (GTDB taxonomy): Bacteria > Acidobacteriota > Aminicenantia > Aminicenantales > UBA8522 > UBA8522. The sequence continues at coordinate 1,466 of JAFGRZ010000082.1, read as the reverse complement.
TTTATTTCGGCCGGGAATCTTTCCCGGAGCCGCTCTAGTACGTCCTTTTCTTCCATCGCCAATCTTGATCCTGGTGTTGGATTTTTTCCTGCAGTTTCAACAGGCCGTCGAGCACCGTCTCGGGCCGGGGGGGACATCCGGGGATATAGATATCCACCGGAATGATCCGGTCGATCCCCTGGACGACGGCGTAATTGTCGTAGATCCCGCCGCTCACGGCGCAGGTGCCGAAAGCGACGACCCATTTGGGCTCGGTCATCTGCTCATAAACGGTCCGCAGAACGGGGGCTTCCTTGTGGGTGATCGTGCCGACGACGAGAAGCATGTCCGACTGGCGCGGCGAGAATCGCGTCCAGCCGGCGCCGAAACGGTCGATGTCGAAATGGGCGCAGGCCGCCGACATGTACTCCATTCCGCAGCAGGCGGTGACGAAGGGATAATGAAAAAGGGAAAATTTCCGGGCCCAGCCGAGCAGGGAATTGAATTGAGTGGTGATGAATTGGCCGGCCGGAGGGCGCTTTTTCTTATCCCGGCTCATGTGTTTTTCCGTCACTCCCATTCAAAGGCCCCCTTTTTCCATGCATAGACGAATCCGACGACGAGGACCGCGATGTAGGCGCCCATGACGACCAAGGCCGTCACCTTCATCTCCTTGAAAACGAGCGCCCAGGGGAAGAAAAAAACCACTTCGATGTCGAAGAGAAGAAAGATGAATGCGACCAGGTAAAACTTGATCGGGAACGGGTTGATTCCTTTTTGCAGATACGGGCTGCCGCACTCGAAGGGCTGTTCCTTGATGGGAGTGGTTCTCCTCGGCCCGAGGAGCTTGTTCATGAAAATCAGGACGAGACCCAGCAACCCGAAGATGAGAAAAACCAAAAAGAGCTCGATCATGCCTCTCAATCCTGCAATGGGCGGACATTTTATAAAAATCAAATGGAAATGGCAAACACTTTTGACAAAAAAATTTCAATCCCCCATAATGGCCCTTTCCGGCGTCTGCGATGATCGGAATGATCTCCCTGCTCAGGAACCGTTGGGAAGCCGTTTGGCTCGGGGGAATTTTTCTTCTCTTGGCGGGCCTTCCGGCCTGCCGGCCGTCGTCCCGGACCGAAAACGTCATCCTCATCACCCTGGACACGCAACGGGCCGATTTCATCAGCGCCTATGATTCGTCTCATGCGTCCACCCCCCGGATCGACCGTCTTGCCCGGGAGGGCACGCTCTTTCGAAACGCTTACAGCTTGATCCCGATCACCCTCCCCTCCCACGGCTCGATCTTTTTTTCCGAGCCTCCCCACGGCCTCAGGAATTACAACAACGGCCAGAAGATCGCTCTCAAGCGGGCCCGCCCGTCTTTCGTCAATCAGTTCCGCAAAAAAGGGTACGCCACGGCCGCCTTCGTCTCCCTGGGAGTCCTCAAGAGGGAGTTCGGCCTGGAGCAGGGATTCGAACACTACGAAGAC
>JAFGRZ010000335.1 GCA_016934895.1 Candidatus Aminicenantota bacterium | reverse complement strand
GGGAGATGTCCTTATTGCGGGGCTTCCGTCTCCGGAGTTTTTTGATTCACTGCCGGGACCTTACGGGAAATCTTTGGGGAAGAATACCGTTGGAAATTCTTCGAGCGTGCTCTTTTCTGGAATGACAGGGAGGGGAGGGATTTGAGAGTGCCTGTCTAGAAAGCCTGGAGCCACGCCTCGATCGCCTCGAGATGGAGAGAGACGGTCTCTTCAAGGCTCTTCGGTTCCTTGCGGCCGTGTTGACGGCAGAACAAAGCAACCGTTCGATCGATGTCGAACCAATTCGATAGAATGTTCTGCGGAGAAGACCGCACATCTCTCGGTCCGCTGTCGCTGCAGGTCCCGGTTTCCGAAGTTTCGTACCCAGCGGTCTTCAGTCTTGCCGGCATTTTCTTATAGACGGCCGTGTACAGCATATCATAATGGAAATAAGGCCCCGTTTCCTGAGCATCGAGGTAAGATCCGACCGTCTCGTCCTCACCGAAGAGCCCCAGGCAATCGGGATGGAGGGGCATGGCGGCGTATTTCTCCCGGCCTTCCTCGTCGGAGATCTGGCCGAGTGGGAAGAGGCGGCAGACCAAAGGACGGTCGGGGTAGACGTCGCAACCGCCGGCGGTCAGAAAGATGCAGCTCCCGTCCGGTTTGTTACGCAGGATGGTCCCACCTTCTTCGGTCGAGGTCCGGTAGAATTCGGTCGTGCTGATACCGAGACGGCGGGCGAGACGAAGAGCCTCGTAGGGAGCCACCTGGATGGCCTTATTATGACAACAGGCACCGCAAACCTGGCATTTGAACGAGAACGGGCTGTCCTTGTTCAGGTTGAAGAAGAGCGCCCCGGGAATGCCGTCTTGATCCATGATGACTTCAAAAAACGGGGCCGAATCGTAGTATAGGGCGGACGCATTGTCAACCGTCCGGGGCCGGGACGGCGGGGGTCCCGGCGTTGCCGGATTCGTGATAGAATAAGAAGCAAGGACGGAAGGATGGAACTCGACGAGAAATTCAGGTTCCTCGACCACACGGCCGATGCCATGTTCCAGGCTTTCGGACGGACACTTGAGGAGGCCTTCGCCAACGCCGTCCTGGCCACCGTCTCCCTGATGTGGGACCCGGGGAAGGTTGAAAAAAGAGCGCGCCGTCCCGTGAACGTTGAAGGCATGGACCTCGAACAGATTCTCGTCAGATTCCTGGGAGAGGTCGTCTATCTCTGGGAAACGCGAGGCTTCCTGACCGCGGCGGCCGAAGACGTCTGCATCGATCCGTCCGGAGACGCCTTTCGGCTCAACGCCGTCTTCCTCGGGGATGACCGGCCGCAAAGATACGAGGTCTTCGGTGATGTCAAGGCCGTCACCTACAACGAAATGAAGATCGAGCGTGGCCGCCCGGCCTCCGTCCAGGTGGTCCTGGATATTTGAGGTGAGATATGGAGCTCGTCAGAAAAAGCGATTTCGTCTGGGAAATTCCGCCCTCAGGGCAGATGAAAGTCCCGGCGACGATCTATGCCTCGTCGCGCCTGCTGGAGAGCGTCAGGAACGATAAAACCCTCGAGCAGGCCCGGAACGTCGCCTGCCTTCCGGGCATCCAGAGAAGATCATATGTCATGCCCGATGCCCACCAGGGCTACGGCTTTCCGATCGGCGGGGTGGCGGCCTTCGATATGGACGAGGGAGTTATCTCTCCGGGAGGGGTCGGCTACGACATCAACTGCGGAGTCAGGCTGCTCAGGACGGATTTCTCGGAGAAAGACATCCTCCCGAAGAGGAAGGAACTCCTGGCCGAGATCTTCAAGGAGGTTCCGGCCGGAGTGGGTAAGGGCGGAGTCACCCGGCTCAGCCGGAGCGTTCTCAAGGACATCCTGAGCAAGGGGGCCGAATGGGCCGTCGAGAGCGGCTACGGGACCGGCGATGACCTTCAGATGACCGAGGAATACGGCCGGATGAGGGAAGCCGGCCCGGACGAGATCTCGTCACGCGCTCTGGAAAGGGGGATTCCCCAGCTGGGCACGCTCGGCGCGGGAAACCACTTTCTCGAGATCCAGAAGGTTTCCGAAATCTTTGATCCGGAGCTCGCCCGGATTTTCGGGGTTCAAGCGGTCGGCCAGGTCATGGTCATGATCCATTGCGGGAGCCGCGGCCTCGGCCACCAGGTCGCCTCCGACTATATCGAGCTCATGACGGGCAAGTTCGGGACGAGGGATCTCCCAGACAGGGAACTGATCAACGCGCCCGTCCGGTCGCCGATCGGCCGGCAGTATTACGCGTCCATGTGCGCCGCGGTCAACTACGCTTTCGCCAACCGGCAGATGATCACCCACTGGGTCCGGGAAGTTTTTTCCAGGGTCATGGGCAGCTCGAAAGGGATGCGCCAGGTCTATGATGTCTGTCACAACGTCGCCAAGATCGAAAAGCACATGATCGAGGGCAGGCAGCGCGAGGTCTGCGTCCACCGCAAGGGCGCCACCCGGAGCTTCGGTCCAGGACGTTCGGAGATCCCCGAGGTTTACCGGCCGCACGGCCAGCCGGTGATCATCCCCGGCAGCATGGGAACGGCGTCCTATCTTCTTGCCGGCACCGCCGAGGCCGAAGAGTTGAGCTTCGGCTCCACGGCCCACGGCGCCGGAAGGCGCATGTCCAGGCATGAAGCGCTCCGCCGTTTCCGGGGCGAGCAGGTCCGTGACGAGCTGCAGAAGAAGGGGATCGAGCTCCAGTCGACGAGCTGGAGAGGAGTGGCCGAAGAGGCCTCTGGCGCCTACAAGGACGTAGACGAGGTGGTTCGCGTCTCTCACGAGGTCGGGATCGGCCGGCTGGTCGCGCGCCTGGTCCCTCTGGCCGTGATGAAAGGTTAGATCCGCGTCACCGGTCAGGTGATGACCTTGTCGATATCTTTCTCGGCGTAATCCTCGAATTCCAGGGCCAGAGTGTACTCGCTGCGCAGCATGAGATAGTGGCTGTTCTCGACATGACTGAGATAAGCGAGCATCTTTTTGTTCGCCCCCTGGACCCTTTTGGCGAGAGCGGCATAGAAATCCCGGGCGGACTGCTCGCCCTTCATGGCCTGTCCCAGAATGTCGGCCAGGCTGGAGGACGGTTTGATGATGACCGCGGGGAGAAGGCGTTCATCGACGGTCTTGGGGACTTCTGGCTTTTCTTTCTTATAGAGGCAGGCGAACAGCCGCTCGAGGACCTGCCTGTGCTTCTTTTCCTCCAGGGCCAAAATCTGGAATTTTTCCTTGAGCAGGACGTTTTTCACCCGCGCGGCCATTTTCGCGTACGTTTTATTGGCGTCCATTTCCGCCCGGATGGCGCAGCCCAGCAACTTCTTGACGGATTGTTTCGCGATACTGACCATGACCGACTCCTTTCAAAGAAGACAAGATACATCATTCGCCAAAATCGTGCAAACTTTCCGCCCTTCAGTAAACATCCCATTTTTCGTGACTGGACAGGGGGCAGAGGGCGGCTCCCTGCCCCCTGTCCAGTTTTCACGGATTTGGAGATATTTCCCGCCCTTCATATCAAGAGAGAGTGGGTGGCATGGCGCAAGTCCCCGCCCGCCCGGAGCCGATGGTGGCGGGTGGGTGGGTCTTGGGCGAGGACGGATGGGGACGCGCCATGACAGGTCCCACGATCTCTACTTCAGCTTCTTCTTGAGCCGGCTCCAGGGAAGGCTGTTCAAGACATCCTTTTGTTGAAGCCAGGCGCGCCGGGCGATGCCGACGCCGAAGCGCATCATCCCGAGTCCGTCGGCCGAATGGGTATCCGTGCCGATCGAGATCATGATCCCGAGCTCGCGGGCCCGCTTGAGATGGAACTCGTTGAGGTCCAGGCGGTCGGGGTAGGCGTTGAGCTCGAGGGCCTTGCCGAGACGCCGGGCGCCGGCCAGCACGGCTTCCGGGTCCACATCATAGCCCTCCCGTCCCGAGATCAACCGGCCCGTCGGATGCCCGATGATGTCGAGATGGGGATTCTCCATGGCCTTGAGCATCCGGGCGGTGACGTTCTTCCGGAATCCGGAGTGGATCGAACCCACGACGACATCGAGTTGAGCCAGGAGCTCTTCGGGGAAGTCGAGAGTCCCGTCGGCCAGGATGTCCACTTCCGTCCCCTTCAGAAGCCGGATCCCCTTCAGGCGCTTGTTGAGCGTTTCGATCTCGTTCATCTGGCGGCGGAGCCGGTCGGGGGTCAGGCCGCCGGCATACTTGGCCGCTTGGCTGTGATCGCAAACTGCGATGTAAGAATAACCGCGCTCGCGGGCGAGGTCGGCCAACCCGGAGAGGTTGACATGCCCGTCGCTCCAGTCCGAATGGACGTGGAGGTCGCCCCGGATATGGGCATCTTCGACGAGGTCCGGAAGCCGGCCTTCGAGGGCCCGCTCGATCTCTCCACGGTCCTCGCGCATCTCGGGCGGGATGAAGGGAAGGCCCAGGGCGGCATAAACCTCGTTCTCGTCCCGGCCGGCGATCTTCCTCGAGCCGCGGAAAACGCCGTATTCCGAGATCTTGAGCCCTTTGTCCTTGGCCAGCCCGCGGAGCTTGAT
>JAFGRZ010000081.1 GCA_016934895.1 Candidatus Aminicenantota bacterium | reverse complement strand
GCATTGTCATCGATCATCTGGTCTTCATAAGCCTTGGCGCCCCAAGTCGTCTTGGTTCCCTTGACCGCCAGGAGGTCCTTGGCTCCGTAAGGGATCCCATGGAGCGGCCCGCGATAGCGGCCGGCCGCGATCTCCCCGTCGGCCCGTGCGGCTTGAGCGATTGCCAAATCCTCGGTCAGGGTGACGATACATTCCAGGCGCGGTCCGTATCTCTTCAGGCGCGCCAGGTACATCCGGGTCAGCTCGGTCGAAGTGATTTTGCGCGCACGGATCAATTCGGCGAGGCGCGTGACCGGGGCAAAAGCGAGTTCCTCGATGTCGGCGGGACGCTCTGCCGCCGCATTCTCTTCCGAACGGGGAGAAGGCCCGCCTTCTTTCACCCGCTCCCTTGACTCTCTCTCCTCAAGGGAGAAGAGATTTCGGGGATCGGACCGATCGTCGTTTCCAGGACCGTCCCAGACTTTTCCGGCAGCCTTCTCGCCGGCAGCGGAGACAAATCGAACCGTCCCCGTTTTCTCGACGCTCATCCCGGGGATGACCGGGTCGAACCGGAAAGCCGGAGGGACGCTGTTATCGAGAGCGATTTCGCGGATCTTGTCATAGGATTCCGCGTTCTCCTTGAGGTCGTCAAGCATCAACGTTCGTTCTTTGGGGCTGAACCGGAGACCGGCGATTTTTTCGGCCGCGACGATGTCCTCGGTGTTGATCTTTTTCCCCTTGAAATGGTGGAGAAGAAAGGCCCCTCCGATGACCAGCAGAGCGGCGGCCGCTAAGACCAGCAGCGGTCCGACCGTCGATGAGCCTCTGAATTTTGACCGGAATTTCATGTTTTTTCTTCCTCCCCAGGAAAATTTCTTAAAGAAGAAAAAAAGCCGAGGAAAATGGAGCCGTCCCCATTATTCCTTGACAACGGGGTTATTATTAACATATTTTTCAGCCGGATGGCGAGAGAAAAGCCGAGGTGAAGAACCGATGACTGAAGAAACCAAAGAGAATGTCTTCAGGTTGCGCTGGTTCGTCCTGATCATCATGGGACTGGTCATTTTCGGGGTTTACTACGCTTATGACGCGCTCAGCCCGATCGCCGATTTCATCATGAAGGGCATCGATATCTCGCGGGCCCAGTACGGTCTGCTCTTCAGTTTCTATTATCTTCCCAACTTCATCATGGTCCTCATCGGGGGGATCCTGCTCGACCGCATCGGCATCCGCAAGGCCGGGACGCTGTTCGCGGCGTTGTGCGCCCTGGGCGTCTTCCTGACCGCCGCCACCAAGATATTTCCCGTCATGCTGATCGGCCGCTTGGTTTACGGCCTGGGCGCCGAATCGTTGATCATCACCCAGAACAAGGTTCTGGCCAAGTGGTTCAAGGGGAGAGAGATGGCCCTGGCCTTCGGCCTCAACCTGATGGTTGCCCGGCTGGGGACTTTCGCCGCCCTCAACAGCGCCGCCCGCATTCAGGAATGGAGCGGCTCCTGGCGCCTGGCCATCTGGGTGAGCGCGGTCCTCATGTTCGTCTGTTTTATGCTGTTCTTTATCTACACGGCGCTCGACAGGTCCAAGGAGCGATTCTTCGTCAAGGAGAAGGTGGTCGGCGAGGACGAAAAGTTCGTCTTCAAAGAGATCTTCGCCTTCCGGCCCTCCTTCTGGTACGTCTCACTTCTCTGCATGACCTTTTACTCGGCCATCTTCCCGTTCACCGCTTTTTCGACGGTGTTCCTTCAGTCCAAATTCGGGTTCAGCGCGGTCAAGGGCGGATTTTACACGTCACTTGTCATCTCCGGGACCATTGTCTTTACGCCCTTGTTTGGGCTGGTCTGCGATAAGATCGGAAAGCGGGCGACGATGATGATCGTCGGCTCTCTGATGCTCGTGCCCATTCATCTGAGTCTGGGGTTGACCCATTTCGCACCGGCCGTGGCCATGATCATCCTGGGGATTTCGTTTTCGCTTGTGCCGGCGGCGATGTGGCCGTCCATCCCGATCATGGTCGAGGAGAGACGCCTCGGGACGGCATTCGGGTTGATGACGCTCATCCAGAACGTCGGCCTGACGCTATTCAGCTGGGTGGCGGGGAAGCTCACGGATTTGGCGGGAGGCGATTACACGAACACCATCCTGATGTTCGCCTCTCTCGGGTTTGTCGGGCTGATCTTCGCGTTGCTGCTTAAAGGCGCCGCCAGAAAGGAGGGCGTCGGCATCGAGTTCCCCACCAGCCAAGCCCAAGCCTCCAATTAGGTGGACAATTAGGGGGACACTACTGCATGTGTCCCCATAATTGACGCTTTTCTTATTGCGGCTACCCTTGTATAATCCGAGCTACGAGGGGATAGAGCGCATGAAGTGTCCGAAATGCGGGATTGAAAACCCCGATACCTCCCGTTTTTGCGCCGGATGCGGCACTCAACTCCTGCAAACCAAAGACATCCCCATCTACGCAACCGAGACTCTGGAGATCCCTAAAGGCGAGCTCACTCCCAGCTCAACCTTCGCCGGACGATACCAGGTCATCGAAGAGCTGGGCAAAGGAGGTATGGGCAAGGTCTATAAAGTATTCGACAAAGAGATTAGCGCCAAAGTTGCCCTGAAGCTGCTCAGGCCCGAAATCGTGGCCGATAAAAACACCATCGAGCGGTTCCGTAACGAGCTGAAGGTGGCCCGCGAAATCTCCCACAAGAATATCTGCCGGATGTATGACCTGGGGAGGGAGGGGAGCCTCTATTACATCACGATGGAATATGTCGCCGGTGAGGACCTGAAGAACATGATCCGGATGTCCCGTCAGCTGGGCGTGGGGACGGCGATCGTCATCGCCGAGCAGATCTGCGACGGCCTCGCCGAAGCCCACCGGCACGGAACGATCCACCGGGACCTCAAGCCGTCGAACATCATGATCGACCGTGACGGCAATGTCCGGATCATGGATTTCGGGATCGCCCGTTCCGTAGAAGCGAAAGGCCTGACCGGCGCGGGAACGATCATCGGGACGCCGGAATATATGTCTCCCGAACAGCTGGAGGACAAAGACGTCGACCCACGTTCGGATATCTATTCCCTCGGCATTATCCTCTATGAGATGCTGACCGGCCGCGTGCCGTTCGAGGGGGATACGGCCTTTGCTGTCGGGATGAAGCACAAGGGCGAGATTCCGAGGGATCCGCGAGAGATCAACTCTCAAATTTCCGAGAGCCTGAGCCGGCTCGTCCTCAAATGTCTGGAGAAAAGCAAAGAGAAGAGGCCTCAGACCGCCGACGAGCTGCGCTCAGAGCTGGAAAAAATCGAGAAAGGAATGCCTATTACCGAGCGCGTCATTGCCAAGCGCAAAGCGATGACCTCGAAGGAGATAACGGTCAAGTTTAGCTTAAGGAAACTTTTCCTCCCGGGAGCGGCTCTTGTAGCCCTCTTGGTTGTTGCGGCCTACTTCCTCTTTCGCCCCGGTCCTGAAGTATTTGAGGTCAAGATCGGCCAGACCCAGCGGATCACTCATGATCCCGGCCTGGAAATCGACCCGGCCATCTCACCTGACGGGAAGATGATCGCCTACGCCGCACGTCCTTCCGGCAAAATGTCGCTCTATGTGCGACAAATCGCAGGAGGGCGGCCGATCGCCCTCACCGATGGCCTGCCGGGTGACTCCCGCTGGCCGCAATGGTCTCCGGATGGGACGCAAATTTCACTCCAAACTCAAAACGCTATTTATACTGTGCCGGCCCTTGGCGGCATCCCCAAAAAATTGGCAGAGGCGTTGCCGGGTCAAACAATTCAATGTGCCGCTTGGGCTCCTGACGGCAAGCAGATCGCTTATGCTATTGATAACGGCATCTTCCTTCTTTCTCCGGACGGTGGTAGAGAACCTCAGAAGATCACGGAAACAGCGTATCCGCATCCCCGGCCCTATTCGTTGGGCTGGTCGCCCGATGGAGCGAAAATTGTTTATGTGTTAGGAAATGAGGGCTTCTTATTTGGATCACGTTATCACGCAAATATTGGAAATATTGCGCCGTCTTCAATCTGGATCATTTCCGCAGCAGGCGGGGATCCGATCCAAGTGACCGACGACAAATCCTTGAACGTAAGTCCAATCTGGATGCCAGACGGACGGCATCTTCTTTATGTATCGAATGAGAAGGGAGGCCGGGATGTTTATCTTGCCTCGCTTGATTCTTCGGGCAAGCCCTTGGCGGTTTCCCAGCGTCTGACGGCCGGCCTCAATGCCCATACGATTACTCTTTCCTCCGCTGGTGATAAGTTGGCCTATTCCGAATTCACCCATACGGCAAACATCTGGTCGATCAAGATACCGAACGACGGACCGGTCTCTGTCGCCGAAGCGCAGCCGGTGACCACGGGCAATCAAACCATTGAGGGCATCGGAGTCTCTCGAGATGGCAAGTGGCTGGCCTACGACTCAAACCTAAATGGAAATCAGGATATCTATAAAATGCCGATCGGCGGAGGAGAGCCTGAACAGCTCACCAACGACCCGAGCGACGAATTCCTTCCCAGTTGGTCGCCCGACGGCAGGGAAATTGCCTTCTACTACTGGAAAAATGGAAATCGGGATCTGACGCTGATGAAGGCCGACGGGAGCAGGTTTCAGCAGTTGACCGACGATCCCGCATCCGAATCGTATCCGGATTGGTCGCCGGACGGCAGGCGACTTGTCTTTCAGTCTCAAAAGACCGGCCGCGGCGAGCTCTTTGTCATAACCAGGAAAAACAAGGATGCGAATTGGAGAGAGGAGCGTCAATTGACGTTCGATGGAGCCAGTCAAGTCTGCAAGTGGTCTCCCGACGGACGGTGGATTGCCTATCATTATGCTGATGGGCTCCGTCTCGTGCCCGCGGAGGGAGGCGATCCACGGATACTCGTTGAAACCAAAGATCCCTTGGTTCTGTCAAGTCCCCGGTTTCCCGCGTGGGCGAAGGATAGCCAGACAGTCTACTATATGGCTTATGACGCAGAACACCACGCGAGTTTCTGGTCCGTGCCTGTTTCTGGTGGCCAACCGAAGCTTCTTGTCAAGTTCGATGATCCTGTGAAACAGTCCAGTCGCTCAGAATTCGCCACCGACGGCGAGCGCTTTTATTTCACTTTAGCGAACTACGAGAGCGATATCTGGGTCGGCGAACTTTCCATCAACAG
>JAFGRZ010000009.1 GCA_016934895.1 Candidatus Aminicenantota bacterium | reverse complement strand
TGGAATCAGACCGGTGAATATTTCCCTTCCCTCACAGGGGCGCCTTCCACGCAATATTACCTTGATTGCGAGAAATCACTTTTTCGAGAATTCTGCCTTCAGCTCAGGGGGAAAAAGGTCTTCAAGTCCGACCTTTGGGATGAGGCAAAAAATACGCGGATCCTGCACTGGATCTCACAGCAGGGAGCGTCCGTTTTCGCGCTGGATATCTCGACGCCCATGGTAAAGCAGGCCCGGTCTTTATTCGAGGGAGACGGACATCCCCATTTCATCATCGGTGATCTCCGGAATATCGCCTTCGGCCCGGCGTCATTCGACGTGATCTACAGCATGGGAACGATCGAACATTTCCATGACTACAGACAATCGATCCAGGAATGTTACCGGATATTGCGCCCGGGCGGCTTGATTTTGATGGGCGTCCCAAACCGCTGGGACCCCTTTCTGCGCCCCCTCATGGTCTGCGCGCTGAGGGCTTGCCGGCTCTATTCCTATGGCTACGAACGTTCTTTCAGCCGGCGTGCCCTGCGGAGGGAACTGACGGATGCCGGGTTCGAACCCGTTGGAGAGAGCGGAGTGCTCTTCATGCCCGGGCTATTGCGGATGCTCGATCTATTCCTTCATGTCCATTGGCGATGGGCCACTCAACTCACCACCCCCCTCATCAGGCCTTTTGCCTGGATGTACCGAAATCATCCGGCTGTGCGGCGCCACAGCTACCTTCTATGCATCGCTGCCCGCAAACCGCCGCATCCAAATGGGGGCTGACCGATGATGGAGAAACGACTCCCCTCTTCTTTCAACACATACGTGCGGGAATCCGTCATGGGAGCCCGCCTCATCGGAAAGATCTCTTCATTCCTAAAAAAACCGATTGCCGCCGAGCTGGCGAAGAGGGTGATTCAGGAACGCCTCGCGAACCGAAAAAAAGATTTTCTTGATATGCTGAAAATCTCCATATTTGACCGGCCCAAGAGTCCGTATATGAAACTGATGAAAATGGCCGGCTGCCAATGGAATGATGTCCGGGAATTGGCCGACAAAGAAGGAGTGGAAGGGGCTCTGAGCGCACTGGTTAAGAACGGAATATATTTGACGGCGCACGAATTCCATGGCCGTCACCCCGTTGAACGCGGGAACACCTGTTTCCATATCAATCCGCTGGACTTAAGAAATCCATACGCCCAAAAAGACATTCCCGTGAGAAGCAGCGGCAGCCGCAGCAGCGGCACCCCGGTGCTTATGGATTTGGCGTTTTTTCGGGACACGGCCATGGATACCGTGGCCTATCTTTCGGCCCGAGAAAGCCTGACATCAAGCAAGGCCGTCTGGGAGGTTCCGGGAGGCGTGGCGCTTTATCGCATCTTGACGCTCAGCTGTTCGGGCGCTCCCCCCGAAAAATGGTTTTCACAGCTTGACATGAGATCAAGAAGAATGGATTGGAGATATCGAGGAAGCGCCAAAGTCCTGAAGCTCGGGGGGCGTTTGGCCGGGCAGCCCATGCCCACTCCCCGATATATTTCATTGGAGAGCCCGCTGCCCATTATTCGTTGGATGCGGGAGTGTTTATCCGAGGGACGGACACCTCATCTGTTCACTTTCGCCAGTTCGGCCGTTCGCCTCTGCCGGTATGCCTATGACGCACAAATTGATCTGACAGGAGTTCAGATCACCATGTCGGGCGAACCCATCACCCGAACTCGTCTGGAAACCGTTCAGAGAAGCCATGCCGAGGCATTCCCTGCGATCGGAAGCGCTGAATGCGGTTACCTCGGCTACGGATGTATGCAACCGAACAACCCGGATGACATGCACTTTTTAAAGGACTTGCACGCTCTCATTCAACCCGGCCCGGCCGCCCGGGGAAGCCGTTTACGAGAGAATTCACTTCTGATTTCATCCTTGCGCTCAAGCGCGCCGATCGTCATGCTGAATGTCTCGCTCGGAGACACGGCCTCTATGGAGAGGAGGGAGTGCGGCTGCGCCTTGGGAGAGATGGGCTTGGATATTCACATCCACGGCATCCGCAGTTTCGAAAAACTCACCTGCGGGGGCATGGCCTTTTTTGACAGCGATCTCATCCGGATTCTGGAAGTCGATCTTCCTTCCCGCTTCGGGGGGACGCCTACGGATTACCAACTCGTTGAAGAGGAGGATGCGGAGGGAAAGCCGCTCTTGAAACTGATCATCCATCCGAGACTCGGCCATTTGCCGAAAGACAAGATCAAAAAAGCTTTGCTCAACTGCGTGGCGTCACACCGCGGAGCCGAAAAACTGACGGCGCAGATCTGGAAAGACGGAGATATCATAGTCATCGAATCGGGGTATCCGATAACCACCTCAACGGGGAAAATTCAACACATGCATGTATATAAACCTCCAGAATAAAAATGCTCACAGAAGAAAGAATGAATAGCGCCATCGTCCTGATGATTCTGCTTCTCCTGTCTTCCCATTTCTCCGGCGGGCCGTCGGCGTCACAGGACAGCATTGAGCCGTCCCTGCCTGTTTATGATTTCAAGATCGAGACGGGCTGGATCAACGTCCGGGACGGGACGCGCCTCGCGGCCACATTTTACAAGCCCGTCGCCAAGACAAGCGGCGAGACCTTCCCCGTCCTTTTCGAGTTCCTCCCCTACCGCAAAGACGACGGCGGCCAAATGGGGACCTATTCGCTTTACACCTATTTCGTCCGCCGCGGCTACATTCTGGTCCGCGTTGACATCCGCGGCACCGGCTCCTCGGAGGGAGTGTTCCCGCTTCGCGAGTATTCGGAGCAGGAACTCGATGACGCCGAGGACATTATCGCCAAGCTGGCCGCGATGCCGGGTGCGAACGGGCGAGTCGGCATGTGGGGGATCTCCTGGGGCGGGTTCAATGCCATTCAGGTAGCGATGCGCCGGCCGCCCGCGCTCCGGGCCATCCTGGCCGCCATGGCCACCGACGACCTTTACCATGACGACATCCACTATATCGACGGCGTTTTCCATGTGGACGAGTGGGCCTTCTGGTTCGACCATTCCAAGGCCATCCCCCAATCACCGCACTACCTTCTCGACGAAGGCTATTTCCGTGATCGCTTCGAATCCTATCCCGGGCTTCTCACCTATCTCAAACAACAGCGGGACGGCGATTTCTGGAGGAAGAATTCCCTGCGCCGGCAGTACGACAAGATCCAGGTCCCCTGCTATCTCATCGGCGGCCTGCTCGACGGCTACCGGGACAGCATCCCCCGGATGCTGGAGAATATGATCGTCCCCATCAAGGCCGAACTCGGCCCCTACAACCATTCCTGGCCGGACGACGGGGTCCCCGGTCCGAATTACGAATGGCGCCGCGAGGCGGTCCGCTGGTGGGATCACTGGCTCAAAGACCGGGACACCGGCGTCCTTGAAGATCCGCGTCTGGCCCTGTTCCTCCGGGATTCCCATCCGCCCGATCCCGGTCTCGATATGACTCCGGGAACCTGGATCCATACGGAATGGCCGATCCCCGGGACCGGGTGGAAAAAATTCTACCCGGCGGAGGATCACCGGCTTCTTGCAGCGCCCGGAAAATCCGGTGAAGTGTCGTTGGCATATGTTCCAGGCTACGGGATCAACTCGGGGCTCTGGTGGGGAGAACCGACGGGCGACATGCGGCCCGATGACGCCGGGAGCCTTGTCTTCGACAGCCCCGTCCTGGAGAAGGATTTCGTGATCGCCGGACTTCCCCGTGTCCGGCTGCGCGTGGCGGCCGATGTTCCCCTCGCCCACTGGGCCGTCCGCCTCGAGGATGTCCTCCCGGACGGGCGGGTCTCGCTCGTCGCCGGAGGCCTCATCAACGGCGCCCAACGTCAATCCCGCCTCCATCCCGAATATCTCGAGCCGGGAAAAAGCTATGACCTCGAGTTCGACCTTCACTTCACGACCTGGACCTATCGTGCCGGACACCGCGTCCGGCTCGCCGTCACGAATTCCCTCTTCCCGATGATCTGGCCGACCCCCTATCCCATGATGACAACCCTCACCATCGGCATCGAGGAGACGCAAATTGCGCTCCCAGTGATTCCGCCGGGTCCGTATGAAAAACCCGGATTCCAGGCGCCGGAACCGCGCGAATCGGTCCCGGACGCACAGGATTTCGGCAGTGACTACTGGCCCCAAGGCACCTACGAACAGAGGCGCGACCTCGTCCGCGGGACGACGACCGTCGAATGGAGAGGCCAAGGAAGCTACGAAGTCAAGGGCGTCCGCTACAGTTTTACCGAGCTCAACATTTACGAGACGAACGACAGGGACCCGGCGCGGTCCCGTTTTCTGGGCGAGGCAAACGACAGAATCGAGCTCCCCGGCCGGAAGATCTTCCTCTTGACGAACGGGGAGATCGTCTCCGACGAGAAGAATTTCCATCTGACCTTCACCCGCCGGATCTACGAGAACGACATACTCCTCCGGACCCGCGAGTGGAAGGAGACGGTCCCCAGGGATTTTCAATAAGGAGAATATTATGCCAAAAATAATGCCGAGGCCGTTCAGCGCATGGACACCGAGCTCCAGCCCTGCTCATTCAACCTGCCGGAGCTGGAACTCAAAATCAATGTGGACATGGAACAGAAGATCTCGGCCTGCGGCAACGTGCTCGGCCTGATCGAAGGCTCCGACCCGGAGCTCCGCAAGGAATACGTGGTCATCGGGGCTCACCACGATCACATCGGGATGACCGAGGACGGCTATGTGTTCAATGGGGCGGACGAGCCCCGGCGCTTCCGCTGGGAAAAGTAAAATATAAAATAAAGAAAGATGGGGACATCCCTAAAAGGGACATCCTCCGAGGGAACACCCTTTCGGTTCCTCTTTATTTCACCCACTCGTCGAGCCAGCCGATGACCGTCTCGTGCCAGAGGATGGAGTTGGCGGGCTTGAGCACCCAGTGGTTCTCGTCGGGGAAGTAGAGGAGTTTGCTCGGGACGCCGCGCCGCTGGAGCACGTTGAAGGTCCCCAAACCCTGAGTCTCCACCACCCGGAAGTCCTGGGCGCCGTGGATGACGAGCGTCGGAGTTTTCCAGTTCTTGATGAAGTTCACCGGGTTGTGCTTCTCATAGCCTTGGGGATTGTCCCAGGGAGTGCCCATGTGGTCCCACTCGGGGAACCAGAGCTCCTCGGTCTCGAAGTAGGCCGCCCGCTCGTCGATGTTGCCGTCGTGAACGATCAAGCACTTGAAGCGGTCCGGCCAGTTGCCGGCGATCCAGTTGATCATGTAGCCGCCGAACGAGGCGCCGAGCGCTCCGACGCGCGTCCCGTCCATCCAGGGATACCGGGCCAGGCTCGCGGCCAATCCTTTCTTCAGGTCTTCGAGAGGCTTCCCTCCCCAATCGCCGCGGATGGAATCGCAGAAGGCCTGGCCGTAGCCCGTGGAGCCGTGGAAATCGACCATGACCACGGCATAGCCGGCGCCGGCGTAGGCCTGGGGGTTCCAGCGATAGTGGAAATTGTTGCCGAATGATCCCTGGGGACCGCCGTGAATCAGGAAGGCCACCGGGTATTTTTTGGCCGGATCGAAATCGACCGGCTTAACGATATAGCAGTAGACCGTTTCGTTGTTCCAGCCCTTGAAGGTGAACTGCTCGGTATCGCCCTGGCGGGCGGCGGCGATCCTGGCCCTGTTGATCCCGGTAACGGGCTTCTCGCCTCCGCCCGGCTCGATGAAATAAATCTCGGCCGGCGATTTCAGATTGTTCCGTTCAAAGACGATCCCGGCTCCGGCCGGGGCGAATCCGCCGACGGTCCCCTGCTCCACGATCGTTTCGGCTTTCCCGGTCTGGACGTCTACGGCAAAGAGGGAATTCTGGCCCTTGTTGGGTGCCGTGGCCAGGATCTTCGTCCCGTCCGGGAGCCAACAGAACGAGCCGACCGAATAATCCCAAGCTTCCGTCAAAACACGTTCCTTGCCTTCGGGCCAAGGCTTGAGAACGAGCCGGAAGCGGTCGGCTTCGTAGCGGGGGCAGGCCATGGCCAGGTAGGCCAGGGTTTTCCCGTCCGGCGAGAAAACGGGCGTCGTGTCCCAGGCTTGATTGGCCTCTGTCAGGCAGCGGGGCGCGGCGGGGCCGTCGACCGGGACATAATAGAGATCGAAATCCGTCGACCAAGCTTCCTCCCGTCCGGCGTCCTTGGCCGTGAAGACGATCCCTTTTCCATCCCGGGTGAAGGCGATCTCCTCGGGCCCGCCGAAAGGCTTGCTGGGGGTGTCGGCGTCCATATCCGGCATCAAATCCTTTGCCTCTCCTCCCGCAACCGGAACGATAAACACATGCGAGCGCCGGCCGTCGCTCCAGGTATCCCAGTGACGGACGAAGAGTTGTTCATAAAGACGGCCCGTCGCCTTCCGCTTCTCTATCGCTTCGAGTTTTGCGACCGTGGCCTCGATCGTCTGCCCCGGAAAAACCTCCATGGTGACGCCGAGTTTCCCGCCGGCCGGAGAGACGATGAGGTTCCCGACGTCGAGTGGAAGCTTTGTGACTTGCTCGGCCTCCCCCCCGTCAACATGGATCCGCCAGACCTGCGATGAGCCGGACCGTGTCGACAGGAAAAAGATGCGCTTTCCGCAGGGAGACCAGCGGCCGTTGAAATCGGCGGCCGGATGAGACGTCAGGCGGCGTAACCCTTTCCCGTCCGTCCCGACGAGCCAGAGGTCGGTCCGTCCGCGATTGGCCTCGAGGTCGGTCTCCCGGACGGTGAAGAGGACCCATTTCCCGTCGGGAGAAACCTGAGAGTCCGAGATCCGGTCCATGGCCAGCATGTCGTGGACGGAGAAGGGATGGTTTTCTTCTTTCGCCGCCGGGTAAGGAATCCCGGCAGCCACTGTGGCCAAAAATGAGACCGCCAACAAGGCGAACGAAAAACGGCGCATGATTTCACCTCCCGGAACTTACAAAACGCTTATAGCACACCATTCCGCACGAGTCAAAAGCCGGCGAATCGGGACTGGGCTTCAGAGACGGAAAACTTTGATGTCAACCTCTTTAACCATCCTGGTGTGACTGTCGTCGGCAGTGAGAAACGTCTCCTTGTGGACCCCTCTTCGTTGTCTCCATCCGTAAAGACGACAGCAAAATGGCGTCATTCTAAGGTGAACTTTTGCGGCTTCGCGTCCGTATCAGAAGATGTGGAGGGAACGACAATGAAAAACCGATATGGCTGGATCATAGCAGGGTGTATCCTGGCCCTGACGTTCTCGGGATGCGAGGATATCGGCGACGTCACGACCGAATCCAAGACCGTGGAAGCGGACGGGGCTGAATCCGTCGAGGTGAACCTGAAGATGGGCGCCGGGGAACTGCGCGTTTCCGGAGGAGCGCGGGCCCTGATGGAAGCGGACTTCACTTACCGAAGCCGCCGGCAGCCTCCTGAAGTGGACTACGATGTGTCCGGCGGAAAGGGCGTTCTGACGGTCCGGCGCCGGCGTTCCGGCGGCCCGCAGTTCGGGAACGCCAAGAACGAATGGGACGTCCGGCTCAACGGCGGAATCCCCGTCCATCTGGAAGTCGACCTGGGAGCCGGAGAAAGCCGTCTCGATCTCTCGGAACTCGACCTTCGCGCGTTGACGGTCGATATGGGAGTGGGCGAGATGAGGCTCGACCTGAGGGGACGTTACGAACAGAACCTGGAGGTGAGCATCGATGGGGGGATCGGCAGCGGCACGATCTATTTCCCCTCTGAAGCCGGCGTCCGGGTCCGCGTGGACGGGGGGATCGGCTCGGTCGATGCCGCCGGCTTCACCAAGGAAGGCCACTTCTATACCAACGAAGCTTATGGAAAAGCCCCGATAACGATCGACGTCAGCGTGGACGCGGGGATCGGCAGCATCGATCTGAAGCTCGACTGAACGCGTCTTGCTCTCTTTCATCGTCCCGGTGAGAATGGCGCGGCAATCTCGTCGTCATGGGCTATGAACAGAGCCTTGTATGGAGGCTTCTTGACTATACACAAATAATGTGCATAATAAGTGTATGGTCAAGGAGGCCTAGGAGATGCAGGTGCGGCATAACATCACCATCGACGCCGAGGTTTCGCGGGAACTGGAAAGCCTGGCCAAAGAGCTCGGCGAAAAGAAGAGCTCTTTGATCGAGAAAGCCCTGACGGCCTATTTTGACCTGCTGGACCTCCAGATTGCACGGAAGCGTCTGAAAGAGCTCGAAAAGGGCAAGGCGAAGCTCATCGATGCCGAAGACGTCTGGAAAGACCTGGGGATCTGAGTGTATCGGCTTGTCTTTCTGGAAAAGGCGCGCAATGAGTTGAAAAAGATCGACCGGGCGAGGCAGAAGATCATCAAGGCAAAGCTATTGATCCTGGCCAGGAACCCGGCGGCGCTTAAGAACAATATTAAGCGTCTCAGTGACCCGGAAGATGCCCTTTATCGCCTCCGCATCGGCTCCTATCGGGTCATCTTCAAAAAAGACGAGGCCCGGCTCATCATCTTGATTATCCGGGTTGGTCACCGCCGGGAGGTTTATTACTGATTTGATAAATATGGTCATTTGGTTTTTCGGCACGGCTGTGCGGAGTTGCATATTTTGCATATTCACCTTTATTGTCCCCTCCAACGATCGTGGGGAGTATAGAACGTAGCTCGAAGAGATGTCAAATGAGTTGGGGATTGGCTCATAGCGGGTTAAAAGGTCCCGGGGCGCTTAAAAGCGCCGGAAATCAGCTCACGGATTGACCATTCGCCGCCTCGCGGAACTTCCCCGTGATCGCGGTCTCGATGGGATAAACATTTCTCTTGTGCTCATCGAGGGCTTGAGCCAGAAGCATGCCGTGC
>JAFGRZ010000080.1 GCA_016934895.1 Candidatus Aminicenantota bacterium | reverse complement strand
CTTGACATCCGGGGACGGCGGCGATATAAAATTCAACGGTTGTTTTTCGGCGGCCACGCGACGTCATTTTTCCCAGGGAATCCGGAGCGGCGAAGATGGCTTTTTTGATCCTTGTCAAACCTGGCCGTAAGGCCAGGGTCTTTCCTTTGATTAAGCCCACCACGGCCATCGGGCGAAGACCGGTCAATGACATCATTCTGGAAGATCCGTTCGTCTCGCGGACACACGCCGAGGTGACTCTCCTTGAGGACGGGAGCTATACCATCCGCGACCGGGGGGGCACCCATCCGGTCCGGGTCAACGGCCGGCCGGCCGCGGAGCAGAACCTCCGAGACGGTGACCGGGTTCAAATCGGGAGTTCAACCCTGCTGTTCAAGCTTCAGGAGCCGTCGCCCGAGGCCGTGGTCGAGTTCCAGGCAGAGCCCGACCAAACGATGGAAAGCGTAGAAATTGCCGCTATGGACGCGCGCCAGGCTCTCACTTTGTCCGGAGGATTGCCGGGCGATACGGATATCCACCAGCTCAGGAAAGACCATCAGCGCCTGATGCTGCTTTACGACTTCGGCCGGAATATCCATTCCCATCTCGAAGACACCCATCTCGTCCTCGAAAATGTCATGGACATGGCTTTCAAAACCCTGGAGGCGGAACGGGGGTTTCTCGCCCTGGTGAAGGAGGCCGGCGGGGAGCTGGAGTGCGAGATTGTCCGAGATCCGGGAACAGAGGGAGCCGTGCCGAAACTCTCGGCGAGCAGCACCATCGTGCATAAAGTCTTGCGGGAGGGAGTTTCCGTCCTGACCGAGGACGCGCTCAAGGATACGCATTTCGGCGAAGCCAAGAGCGTCCAGGAATACGAAATCCGTTCGGCTCTCTGTGTGCCGCTTTTCTTCCGGGACAAGGTTCTGGGGGTGATTTACCTGGACAACCGCCGTTCGTCGGGCCGCTTTGACCGGGATGACCTCGTTTTCCTGAATGCCCTCAGCCAGCTCGCCGGAATCGCTCTGGGCAACGCCGCGCTCCACCGCCGGGTTATTCAAGAAAACATGCGCATGGGGGAAGCGCTCAAACCCCACTTCCAGATTCTGGGAACGTCCGAAGAAATGGAAAAGGTGTACACGACGATCAGGAAAACAGCCCCTTCGTCACTGACCGTCCTGATCGAGGGAGAGACGGGAACCGGGAAGGAACTGGCGGCCCGGGCCATTCACGAATTCTCCGAGCGCAGCGGGCGGCCGTTCGTTCCGGTCAACTGCGCCGCCATTCCCAAAGATCTGATCGAAAGCGAGCTCTTCGGATACGAAAAAGGGGCTTTTACCGGAGCGACCGCCTCCAGGGACGGCAAGTTCAAAGAGGCGGACGGCGGGACCATATTCCTCGACGAAGTCGCGGACATGAGCCTGGACACCCAGGCCAAGGTCCTCCGTGTTCTGGAACAGAGAGAATTCCCGCGGGTCGGCGGGAGCCGGACATTCCAGGTGGACGTCCGGGTCATCGCCGCCACCAACAAAGTCCTGCAGCGGGCGGTGGAAGAAGGAAATTTCCGGGAGGACCTGTACTATCGTCTCAACGTCGTTTCCATCCATCTCCCGCCGCTGCGGGAGCGGAAGAACGATATTCCGATTTTGGCGGAGCACTTCATCGCCGGAAGAGTCCGGAAAATCGCGCCCAGGGCCATGGAGATGCTGCTGTCCCATCGCTGGCCGGGCAATATCAGAGAACTGCGCAACTGTATCGACCGGGCCGTCATTCTCGGAAACGGCGAGATCATCCAGCCGGAGGACCTGCCTCCCTCCATCCGGGGCCGGGGTGAGCGGGTTCCGGCATCCTCGGAATCCATCGAGCACGTGGAGAGAGACCACATCACCCGGGTCCTCAGACGGACCGGCTGGCGCAAGAGCGAGGCGGCCAAGATTTTGGGCATCACCCGCCAGACGCTGGACAATAAAATCAAGAAATACAAGATTCGAGAGTGACAAGGGAGATATCGCCGCCTGGACGGATTGTCCGGATTCAAAGGTCCGTCGACCCGGCCGCGAGTTTGGATTCCTCGGATAGACCAACCGGGTGTTTGAAGAAGCCGATGTGATGCTTCCTCACTTTTTCATTAAGAGTGGTGTACTTCATTCCAAGGTACTTGGCGGTTGTCCTCTGACTCCCTTTGAACCGCTCCAGGAGCCGGCAGAGGATCGTCTTCTCCATGTCCTCCAGAAATTGTCTGAGATGAGGCCCGTTGTTCAAGCGGGCATGTTCGATAAAAACATTCAGCACATCGCGCTCGAACTTGAGCCTGACAAGATCCTCCTCGAAGGCGGAGATTTCCCGGGTTGGTTTCATCCCCGGAATTCCCGCCTCCGCTTTCGCCGCCGAACCGGGCCCTGACTTTGAAGCCCGGCCCTTATCTTTCCTTATGGGCATGGTGAAAGCTCCTCGATGGATTTGCCGGCCCGTGCAAATCTGCGCTCACCGCGCTGATTTTTTTGCAATTTCCATGCCAGCCTGAGCTCCGGACCGGGCGGACTTACGAAAGTCCACTCGGAGGGAGAACCGCTTCGCGTTCCCCTCCCGATATTCGGCTAATTTCAGCGATCTCCCTGCCCGCCGTTCTCGGCCGGGAAGAGACGGAAGCCTCCAATAAACCGGCCGATATCCAATCATCTGTATTTTTGGATTCGGAGTCCAAGAAATAGACAAATGGATGGCGTGGGACTCTAACGCAATCATTTTTAATAACTTCCATTCTCGCTCCGGCCGAAGTCGAATCCCACTGTCTAATTTTTGGACCGCCCGCCGAATCCAAATTTTTCCACTTCGCTTTCATCCCCGGCCTTAAATCAGGGAAGAAAAAGAAGGCCTGCTCTCCGGCGTCGTTTTTTTGTCGGCCTCACCAATTGGCATAAATTTTGCTCTAAAGAAGCTTGAATGCGATGGATTCGACCGGGAATGCCCGGCGAATCCCAAGGAGGTGAGCATCGGAAATTCTCGGTTCTCTCGACCGGAAGCGGAGCGCCCGCGCTCCGCGTCAGGATCTTGGATTGGAAGG
>JAFGRZ010000079.1 GCA_016934895.1 Candidatus Aminicenantota bacterium | reverse complement strand
TACTCCCTCAGGATAAGCGGGAGGGCTAATTGTCACAAAGAGGCTCAGTCGACCGGCAGAGCCAAAAAAGAAACTCTTATCCTACAGGGGATCGCGACTTAAGTGAAGTTATTTATGAGACGCACCACTAGCGCAAATCATCTTCCCGGTCAGTTCGGGGATGCCGCTTGGCAAAAGACAAAAGTGATCATGGAGATGGTCGGCGAGTTCATCACCTCTCTGTGAGGGCCTCAACCTGATGATGTATTCGGCGCCCGAACCCCGCTCTAGCGGCCGGGGGAGCGGGATGTCCCTCCGCCCTTTTTGCGCTTGAAAAGCTTGTTCATGATCAGCGTGATGACATACAGGGGCCCCACGTAGAGGGCGGCGGCGGCGGCGAACCCGATGTTCTTCCCCTGGAGCATCTCGATCCCGAACCCGAACTGGTCTTCGTTAACAAGGTAGGTCCAGGTCGAGGCCGGCCCTTTCCGGCCTTCCACTTCCAGGTTGACGTCTCCCTCTTTTTTGAGCAGGTTTTTGAAATCGGCGGCGACCGCTTCTTCGACCCGGGGCCGGATCTCCAGGAAGGCCGCGGTCACCGCCTTTTGGAATTCCTGGAGCGGGGTTTTTCCGCCGAGGCTGACCAGGTGGATGCTTTCGCGCGTGTCGGTTATCCAGGCCAGGTGATCGGACCAGAGGCGGTCGATATGGAAGAGCAAGGCCCGGCGCTCGAAAGCCTCCAAGGCGGCGCGGCCGAACCGCGCCAATCCCCGCTTGGTGAGCCGCGGATTTTTTTGGGCGATGACCTGAACTCCGCCTTCGGCAGAAAACACCGATTCGCGCCAGTTTTGGACCATCTTCCGCTGGACCTCAACGAATGAAGAGTACTTCGAGAGAGACTTGCGGATGTCGAAATTCTGGCCTTCGACGATGCGCTGGGCGTGGTCGATCTCCCGCTGGATCTTCTTCGAATCGAGAGCTTCCTGCCGGCATTCGAGGCGGTGATGTTCATAGAACATCCGGGTGAGGCCGTAGCGTTCGAAGAGGTCGTCCTCGAGGCTGATGAAGAAGCGGCTGGCTCCCGGATCACCCTGACGGCCCGCCCGGCCGCGGAGCTGGTCGTCGATCCGCCGGCTCTCGTGCCGGTTGGTGCCGATGACGTATAGCCCGCCGAGGGCGAGGGCTTTCTCCCGCTCCTCCTCGTCCGCCCCGCCCAGCTTGATATCGGTCCCCCGTCCCGCCATGTTGGTGGATATGGTGACGGCCCCGGGACGTCCGGCCTGGGCGATGATCCCGGCCTCGAGTTCGTCGTTCTTGGCATTAAGGACGTGGCAGGGGACACCGGCCTTCCGAAGGTCGGCGGCCAGTTCTTCGGATTCCTTGACGCTCGCCGTCCCGACCAGGATTGGCCGTCCGGCCGCACGCACCTGCCGGATCTCCTCGACGAGCGCTGCCCGCTTGGCCTCCCGGTGGGTGAAGACCCGGTCCGGATGGTCGGTCCGGACGCGGGGTCTGTTCGGCGGGATGACGGCCACCCGGAGGCCGTAGAATTCCTTCAGTTCCTCGGCGGAGGGACGGGCCGTGGCCGTCATTCCGCAGAGCTTCGGGTAAAGACGAAAAAAATGCTGCAGGGTGATCGACCCGAGGATCCGGCCCCTGGACCGGCGGACCAGACCTTCCTTGGCCTCGACGGCGGCCTGGAGCCCGTCGGGCCAGTGCCGGTTGTCGACGACCCGGCCGGTGAACTCGTCGACGATCTCGATTTTGTCCCGCCGGACGATGTAATCCACGTCGCGGCGGAGCAGCGCTTCGGCGTGGAGCGCGCAGTAGACGGCTTCGAGCAGGGCCTGGTTTTCCTTGTTGTAGAGGCCGCCCGAGCGGAGCAGCGCCTCGATTCGCTCTTGGCCAGGGTCGAGGAGGAAGACGTTCCGGTGTTCATCGTCGGTTTCGTAATCCCGGCCCGGGATGAGCGCTTTGACGGCGGCGGCCAGGCGGTGGGGATCCCATCCCTCCCGTTCTTCAACCCCGGAAATGACCAGCGGGATGCGGGCTTCATCGATGAGGATGGAGTCGGCCTCGTCGACAAGCGCCAGATGGAACGGTCTGTGGACGGTCTCTTCCCGTTCGGTCGACACTTGGTCACGCAGGAAGTCGAAACCCGCTTCCTTGGCCGTGGCGTAGGTTACATCGCAGAGATAGGCGGCGCGTTTGGCCGGGGCGGGCATGCCTTCCTGGATGCAGCCGACCGTGATCCCAAGAAGTTCGTAGACCGGGCCCATCCAGGAGGCATCCCGACGGGCCAGGTAGTCGTTGAAAGTCAGCACGTGAACGCCCCGCCCGGAGAGGGCGTGGAGATAGACCGGGAAAACGGCGGCCAGGGTTTTCCCTTCGCCGGTCGGGAGCTCGGCGATTTTGCCCTCGGCCATGACCAGGCCGGCGAGGACCTGGCAGTCGTATGGAGCCAGGTCGATCGCCCGGCGGGACGCCTCGTCGACCAGGGCGAACGCTTCCGCCAGGAGTTCATCGCGGGGAACGCCGGACCGTGCTTTCGAGATCAGCCTTGCCGACCTTGCCCGGAGCTCTTCCGAGGAAATGTTCTGAAAGAAGTGGGCCCTGAACTTTCCGAGGATCTTCCGGTAGGGCTGGAGATCGGTCTCCACCGGATGGTCGCGCAGCCGGCCGAACAGACGATCGAGTTTCATGTGAATCCTTTTGTTCCGCATAGAAGCCTCCTTTGCCGCGGATCGGATGGGATTCTCGGGGATGCGGAGAATCAGGCGGATGAAGGAGGACTTCTCAGGCCGGGGAGGCGGACTGAGGAGGAGAAGGGAAGGACAACCACAGGGGCTGCCGTTCCCCGGAACGAAAGCAGGCTGGAAACGATGACCGCGGGGATCAACAAGAGGAGGGGCGGGAAGAGCAGGGCGACGATGAATAATGCCGGGAAGAGGAAGAAAATGAGCGGTGAGCTGGTTCTGAAGAGGTTGAAACTCAAGATCTGCATGCTCATCGCCACATATTCATCTTAGCCGCGCGGGCCGGGCAAGTCAACCCGAAGCGGGCATCCTACTTCGCTTTGTCCCACTCCGCCATGATTTGGGCGAAGCACTGCAATCCGCTCGGGATGACGGCCCCGTAGCCGCCGCCGGGCCTCGTCCAGGCGCCCGCGAGATAAAGATTTTTTATCGGAGTGTCGTGGGGCAGGCGCCGGGGCTCGCAGTTGTCGAGGGTCTGGTCCCATCCGTAGATCGCCCCCCGGTAGTTTCCGGTGTAGCGGACGTTGGTCAGGGGCGTTCCCACCTCCATGACCTCGATGGCCCGGCTGAGACCGGGGAGAAGCTTCTCCTCAACCTTCTTGATCAGTATGTCGGCCTGGCGCCCCTTCTCTTTACGGTAGGCGTCCTTTTTTCCGGCGAAGTAGTCGGCCTCGTACTGCTTCCAGAAGTCATACCCTTGGAGCGCGATAATGTTGAGGGTGTTTTTTCCTTCCGGAGAATAGCCTTTGTAGAGGTTGTCATAGATGGTCAGGCCGAAACCGCCCTTCTCGACCTCGGCGTTGAGCGCCATCCGGTAGCTTTCCTCGGTGTCGTAGCCGGTCTCGTAGAAGATCTCGGTGTCTTCGAGCCCGGCCTCCTTCACCAGGTCCTTCTTGAGTCCCAGGAAGACCTGGAAGGAGGAGAGGCTGGCCGTGAACTTGTCCATGCGGGCGAGGTAGTCCTTCAGGTGCTCTTTTTCATCCATCATCGTGTGGAAGGTGTCGTAGGCGTTCGCGTTCGAGACGACGACCCTGGCGCGGTGTTCAGTTCCGTCGGCCGTCCGGACGCCGGTGGCGGCGCGGTCCTTAACCAGGATTTCCGTCACCTTGGTCCGGAGCATGACTTTGCCGCCTCTCTCCTCGATGAAGCGCACCAGGGCATCGCTGATCCTCTGGGATTTCCCGATGGGATAATACCCCCCGCCCCGCAGGTAGCCGATGACCGGCAGGATATAGTAGAGGCTGGCCAGCTTTGAAGGGGGGAGGCCGAAGTAACCCCACAGGGCGGAGATGATGCCCTTGAGCTTGGCATCCTTGATGTAAGAATCCTGGATTTTCCCCCAGGTGCTGGTGGTGCATTTCATGAGATGGGGGAATTCCTTGGGGAAGGTGGCCATGTTCACTTTCCCGCCGGCTTCCCGGTACTTATCAAGGTCAGAGACCAGCCCTTTCATCGTCACGTAGAGTCCCTCGATGCCCTCTTTTTCCTCCGGGAAAAGCCCGATCAGGAGCTGGATGTAGCCGTCGGGGTCCTTGTGGGGAACGCGGATATCGTGGTCCGGGAAGATGGCCCGGTAGAGGACCTTGTGCGGAACGAACTCGATGTCGGTGATCTCGGGGAAGCCGGGGATGAGGTCGGGAACTCCGTTTCTCTCATCGACGGTCGTGGAATGGAGCGAGGCGTCGATCTTCTATAACTACATGATGCTGGACAGGGTTATGACCTATGTCACGGAAAATCCCCGGCTCTGGCCCTCGAATGTTGAGAAACAGATAGAGAACCCTTTCTTGAAGAAAATAGGGATCGGAGTGTCTTTTCGCGTGGACCCGAGGACGAGAGGAGAAACCTTCTGGATCTCCGTTATCGTGAAATGATCAAACTTTACCGGCTAGAGCCTGATCTGCTGGGAGAGAACATCTCGTAGCAGAGGATGGACCGTCCTCTACCGGGTGCTTTTTCATTACTTCGATAGGTTCCTGGCGGAGTATGAGGGACGTTTCGAGAAAGAGTACGGTTTCC
>JAFGRZ010000078.1 GCA_016934895.1 Candidatus Aminicenantota bacterium | reverse complement strand
GCTCTCTATGGGGCACTGGCAACCAGGACTGCCGATCCGGCCTTGGATGCTCTCTTCCTCAACCGTCAGGCCAGATGCTATGCGAAATCGGGTCAGCACGAAAAAGCCTTGGCCTCGTACAGGCGGCAGCTTGAGATCGGCCTTCCCGACCTCGCTTCCGAGGGGATTCCGCTCGAGGTTACCGCCCTTTTCCAGATCGGAAATATACTTCTTCAAAGCGGGCAGAGAGCGGAAGCGGCCGAGGCCTCTCTCGATCTCTATCAGGGGCTCGTCGAGACAAGATGGCCTCTGACCGAAGCTCAATTCTTCTCTTTCAAGAAATTGACGGAGGACCGCATCCAAACGGTTGTCGGAGAATTGGAGCCCTCCCTCAGAGCGGAGTGGGACGGCCGGCTTGAGGAAATCAAGAAAAGAGAAGCCAAACAGCTCGCCTGGACGGGGATCCTGGAGAAGGTCGGCGAACGGATCATTCCGCGGATGCGACTGGAAGCCCGCGATCTGAACGCGGACTCCAGAAGCTTCCTGCGCATCGCCGAGCCGGCCGATTCCGGCTCTCTTCTGGTCTCTTTTTTCTCACTGGATAAAAACGCAGTGTTCGGGCTGATCATCGATCCCCAAGCTCTTGCCGATGGGCTTTTTCCTCCCGGCTCCGGCCAACCTGGGCCTGAAGGAGGATGGTCGATCGCGGTCGTCGATGAATCAGGCAAACCGGTCGCCAGCCGGGGACTTGTCTCCCCGGGAACGTCGGAGAAAAGCACGGAGCCGCAGCTTGTCTTCAGGGGTGCATTCACCGACTCCTTCCCCCCTTGGAAGATTGATATTTACCGGAGCGGCGCAGGCGCTGCCGAGAAGGAATTCCGGATGCGAAGGGCCGTCTACGTTCTGTCTCTCGCGGCCGTCATCGCCGCTCTCTTTTTCGGCGGCTATCTGGCCATCCGGAGCACGGCCCGGGAGCTGAAACTGGCCAAGCTGAAATCGGATTTCACGGCGACCGTTTCCCACGAATTCCGGACGCCGCTGACGTCCATCCGCTACATGGCCGAACTCCTGCAGAGAGGGCGCGTCCGCGACGAAGACCGGAAACAGGAGTATTACGAAACGATCACGGGGGAAAGCGAGCGGCTCAGCCGGCTCGTCGAGAATCTCCTCGATTTTTCCAAGATCGAGGCCGGCATGAAGGAATACAGGTTCGAGGAGACGGACATCGCGGCCCTGGTGGCCGCCGTAGCCAGCCGGTTCCGCCAGCAGGCGGCCCTTAAGAATTTCAGCCTGGAGACGGAGATCAAAGACGGTATTCCGGTCATCCCTGCGGACAAGGACTCTTTAGCCAGAGCGGTCCTAAACCTGCTCGACAACGCCGTGAAGTATTCGGGCAGCAACCCGCGGGTCATCTTGCGCATTTGGTCCGGGGATGAGGTTATCAGTATCCAGGTCGAAGACCACGGGATCGGCATCAGCAAATCCGAGCAGAAAAAGATCTTCGAAAAATTCTACCGGTCCGAGAGCGCCCTGGAGAGTGATGTCAAGGGAAGTGGCATCGGACTCCCGTTGGTCGAGCACGTCGTCCGGGCCCACGGAGGAAAGGTCCTCCTCGAGAGCGAGCCGGACAAAGGGACACGGGTGACGATCCGGCTTCCGGTCAGGCGGCCCGAAGAAAAGAAGGAAGGCAAAAATGGATAAAATTCTTGTTGTCGAGGACGATAAGGCCATCCTCATGAGCTTCAAGGACGATCTCGAATTCGAGGGCTATGAAGTCGCCGCGGCCGCCGACGGGAAGGACGCCCTGACACAAGCCTTGGACGGCGGCTTCGATCTCATTGTCCTCGATATCCTCCTGCCGGGACTCAACGGGTTCGAGGTCTGCAAGAAGCTCAGGGAGGCGGGTGTTAAAACGCCCGTCCTCATGGTGACCGCGGCTAAAACGGAAGAGATGGACAAAGTGATGGGTTTGGAGCTCGGGGCCGATGATTATATCACCAAGCCCGTCGGATCGCGGGAGCTTGTCGCCCGGGTCAAGGCGATCTTGAGGCGCGCCCGGAAGGAAGACGAACCGGGTGATGTCTATAAATTCGGCGATGTCGAAGTCGACTTCGGGAGCCATGAAGTCTTCAAGCGGGGCAAAGAGGTTCACTTGACCGCCCTGGAATTCAACCTGCTTCGGTTTTTGATCGGCCGCCGGGGCCAGGTCGTGACGCGTGACCAGATCCTTGATGAGGCCTGGGGCGAGGCGGTCGTCGCCTACCGGACCATCGACCCGCACATCGCCCACCTGAGAAAGAAGGTCGAGGACGACCCGGCCCATCCCGTTCACATCCTCGGGATCAGGGGCGTCGGATACCGGTTCGAGGGATGAAGGCGCGGCCATGAAAGCACACTGGAATCGCAATGAAACCTTAACCACGGCGATCAAGGCCTGGCTTATATTATCCCTGTGACATCACCACAGGGAGGTTAGGAAATGAAAAAACGAGAAGTTTTCGCAGGGCCGGCGGTGCTGGCTGTGGTACTCGTGGTCGGCGTGTTGGCCGCCGGGCATCCTTTGCCCGCGCCCTTCCAGCAATCGGCCGAAGAGCTCTATCAGACCGCCCTCTTGAAAAAAGAAGCGGAAGGAGACCTGAGCGGGGCCATCAAGCTATTCCAGGACATCATCGCGAAATTCCCGGATACGAGGGACGTCGCGGCCAAGGCCCAGCTTCAGATCGGGGTCTGTTATGAGAAGATGGGCACGGCCGAGGCGGAAAAGGCCTTCCAGAAAGTGATCGACAATTACCCGGAGCAGTCGGAGGCCGTCCGGGAAGCCAAGGGAAAGCTCTCTCTTCTCCTCAGAGCACGGGCTCTCGTAAAGACGGGAGACAGTGAACTCAGGCTGCGCCAGGTTTGGGCCGGGCCTCTGGTGGATATTATGGGAGCTGTCTCGCCCGACGGCCGGTACCTCTCCTTTGTGGATTGGATAACAGGCGACCTGGCGATCAGAGATCTTGCTTCAGGGAAAAACCGGCGTCTGACAAACAAGGGCTCATGGCAGCAATCCCCGGAATTCGCCATGTTCTCGAAATGGGCCCCGGACAGCCGCCGGATCGCTTATCAGTGGTACAACGAGAACGAGACGTTTGAATTGCGCGTCATTGATATCGAGGATCCAAAACCTCACATTCTCTACCAACCCTCCAAAAAAAGTGAATACGTCCAACCTTTTGACTGGACTCCTGATGGAACGTCCATTCTGGCGGGTCTCTATAGCGGGAACGACCAAACCTTCCTCGCAGACGAAATGAAGGGAGGGCTGGGCTTGATCTCAGTCGAGGAAGGTTCGGTGAGGATTCTCAAAACTCAAATCGGAGGTCATTCGGGAATTCCCAGAGAATGGGGATTCGCGTTTTCTCCCGACGGGAAATATATCGCCTACGACAGTTCGCAGGGAGAAAAAGACTCGGGAAAGCATGACGTCTTCTTGTTCTCTGTTGACGGAAGCACAGAGATTCCATTGATCGAACATCCTGCCAATGATACGGTCCTCGATTGGACGCCCGGGGGGGAAGGTTTATTGTTCCTGAGCGACCGGACAGGAACACAAGACGCTTGGTTCCTTCGCTTTGCCGGAGGCAAACCTCAGGGAAATCCCCTGTTTGTCAGGTCCGGAGTGGGGGGAATGGCAGGGATTTTCCCGATGGGCATCACATCACAATGCGCCTTGTTTTACGGGATTCAGGTTGGCGGCACCGATATATATGAGGTCGGAATTGATCCTGAAACAGGAAAGATTGTGAGCCCGGCCAAAAAGACGGTTTTGATTCAAGAGGGGCATAACGCCTATCCGGATTATTCTCCTGACGGAAAACTTCTCGCCTACATCTTCAATCCAAGGATGCCGATCGTTGATCCCGAGCAGACTCTGAGAATGATCTCTCTGGAGGAAGGCCAGATTCGCGAACTGAGGCCCGATTGGAGGAATTTCGGTTATCCCCAATGGGCGCCCGACGGCCGCGCGATTTCTGTCGAGGGAGAGGACAAGGATGATCGCAAGGGAATCTATCGGGTCGATGTCGAAACAGGCGGCGTTGTCCCGATTGTCCTGATAGACGAAGCACTGGAGGTATACTCACACCGATGGTCCAAGGACGGGAAGCTGATGTATTATTCGACCGGCGAGGAAGCCGGAAAAACGGGCTCTATTTTCGTCCACGACTTTGAAACCGGGCGGGACGAGCGGCTTTCCGGATCGCCTTCTGATGCGAATTGGTTCGATATCTCACCTGACGGGAAATGGCTGGTCCTTATAAATAGAGCTGAGAAAAGGATCATAAAAATCATGCCGACATCCGGTGGAGAACCTCGCGATATATACAGCTTCACGGACGCTAGGAATAGGCCTATTAACCCGGCCTGGAGCGCCGATGGGCGCTATGTCTATTTTTCAAAATTGCGATTACCCGAGGCTTTGTGGGACCTTTATCGCGTCTCCGCAGATGGCGGAGAGCCTCAAAGAATCGACCTGACGATGGCTCAAATCAGGCACCTGAGCGCCCATCCCGACGGGCAGCGCATCGCCTTTTCATCCCAGGGAACGAGTCCCCAAGAATCCCAAGTCTGGGTCATGGAGAACTTCCTGCCGAAATCCGCCGGCGACAAATAGGGAGGATTCGTCCTTAGAAGCCAGCAGACAGAATAACGGAATAATGGCCCGATCTTTGTACCTCTATATGAATGGGGGTAACTGAACTTCGATGAGAATACTGCGCGTTGCCTCGCGTCTCAGTTGATGAGGCATGAAAATGGACTTGACGTATGAAAATAAATCATATAGAATGAATTCGTATCGACATAAAAGGAATTCATTCATGCCTAAGACAATCACCCTGCGGCTATCCGATGAGGATTACCAGAGATTCTTGAGCTTTGCCCAAGCCGACAATCGACCTATCGCCAATGCCATCGAAACCCTGGCCCTCAGGCAGCTCGACGAGGTCCTTTTCGTCGATCCCTACGAGATGGAAGAGATTATGTCCGATGAGAGCCTGCTGAAGAGACTGGGGGCGGGACATGAGCAGGCCCGCAAGAGGAAAGGCCGGTTTGTTGAGTGACTTCCGGATCTTCGAGACCGAGCAATTCCAGGACGATCTGAAGAAGATCTTCGGCGATCGTCAAGAAAAAATCGCCGCCAAACTCAGACGGTATGTCTATCCCCAGCTTCGAGAGCAGCCATATTTCGGCAAGAACATTAAAAAATTGAGGGGATATGCGCCCGAAACGTGGCGGTATCGCATTGGGGATCACCGCTTTTTCACCGAAGTCGATGACAAAGAAAAGACTGTTTTCATGATCGCGGCCGCGCTCCGGGCCAAGAGCTACTGAAAACCGGCAGGAATCCGCTTCATCTTTCCCGCGTTTCCCGGATGAGGCTGACGATCTCGCCGGCGGTGAGGTCGAGATCTGTTCCCCGGACATCCAGCGGGAGCGCTTTTCTCAATGCCCCCTTGACAGAGTTTGATATCCTCCCCTATGCTTCTTCACGATGGTTGACAGCGCAAACAGGCGTAATAAGCCTCACTCGACGACCGGCGCAGGAGAGAGGCCAATTATCGTCCACAACAAAGCAAAGAATCTTATTGGATGCTGCGGTCTTTATTGTGGGCTGTGCAGCAAGTATCAGTCCAAAGCGCCAAGTCGATGTCTCGGGTGTAAGTTGGGTGAACAGCATTCGTGGTGCAGCATTTGGAACTGCTGCGTCAAGAAACACGGATTTGAGACGTGCGCCGAGTGCAGCGATATTTCGAGTTGTGTGATCTTTTTAAGAAGAAAAGTCAGAGAGTGGATCCCGGCAGCTGATAATCTCCGTCAAATCAAAGAAACCGGCCTGAAAAGCTGGCTGAAAGAGCAAAAAGAAAGGCAGGGCGTGCTGGAAAAACTGCTTGATAATTACAATGAAGGGCGCTCGATGGGCTTCTACTGCACGGTCTGCGCAAGAATGCCGATCGAATCGATCAACACGGCGATGAATGAAGCCAAGAAGAAAATCACAGCTGCAAAGACAGAAAGGTCCGATCTGAAATCAAAGGCAAAAATTCTAAAAACAGAGATCACGGATATGGCCGCCAAGGCGAACGTTCGCCTTTGAGGTCTTTGACTCTCGCCATTTTCTATTGCGGAGGATATGGGAATCCCCTCACGTTGGTGCGTAT
The DNA here is from genome assembly GCA_016934895.1 of Candidatus Aminicenantota bacterium. Lineage (GTDB taxonomy): Bacteria > Acidobacteriota > Aminicenantia > Aminicenantales > UBA8522 > UBA8522. The sequence continues at coordinate 11 of JAFGRZ010000078.1, read as the reverse complement.
CCGGTAAACCT
>JAFGRZ010000334.1 GCA_016934895.1 Candidatus Aminicenantota bacterium | reverse complement strand
TTGGATGACCAAAAGCTGGCTCCAGGACTTCGCCTACAGGACGAATTTAACGGCCTGGATTTTTGTGCTTTCGGCCGGGCTGGCTCTCATCGTCGCCTTGCTGACGGTCAGCTTCCAGTCCATCCGGGCGGCCATTGCTAATCCCGTGGATTCACTCCGGTACGAGTAACTGTTTCGCCTTTCCTCCCGGACACACAGGCTTCAATCCCCACGGCCGCGTGTCCGGGCCAGGGAAAAGAGAGGCCGAGAATTTCAAAGCCACGGCGTTGAGCTTTTTCACCGGCAGACGATCGAGCGTACCAGGGGAGGAACCAACAGAACCGTGAAGAAAAGGCAGGCGGCAATCCCGAAGGTGATCACCGCGCCGAACGAGAACACAAGTGAGTTGCTGGCCAACATCAGGCTGCTGAACCCGGCCACTGTGGTCAGACTGGTCAGGGTGATGACGGGACCGATCTCTTCAACAACGGCCTGAATGTCATCGCCCGTTCTTCCTTTTAGCCTCGTCACAATGTGGAAGGTGTCGTCTATCCCGATGCCCAGGATGAGCGCCGTGACTCCGGTCCCCGCCGGAGTGAACCCGATTCCGGAAAGGACGATGAACCCGAGCGTCACGGCGACGGCCAAGCCCACGGGGAGAAGACAAAGGAGGACCGTTGAGATTCGCCGAAAGTAAAAAAACAAGAGGATATCCCGGGCTGGACAAAGACCAATCTCGAACTCCCCGCGGGCGCGGCGATAGCTGAGAAGGATTGTCCGGGAAAGAACCCTTCTAAAAAACTCCATTCTTAACTCTAAAGCCGGGCCGAATGTCCGGCGAATTATATCAGTCCGCTCTTTCTGAGGCAAAGCATCGCCTTGACACCTTCTTTTTCCGCATGGTAAAAGAAGATTCTTTTTATTGAATGAGCGCACGGATCGCTCGCTGAAAAATCAAATGGATCACCCACTAAGCCGTCCATCCATAGAGAAAGTCCGGCAGGTCCGAGACCTGGCCCTGGAGCGACTTCTCGAGCTCAGAGAACCAGGAGGCCGCTGGCGAACGTTCTTTGATTCCTCCGCTTTTATCAATTCCAGCTTCATCATCATGCTCAGGACCACGGGACTCGTCGAAAGGCCGGGGCTTTTCGAGAGGGAAGCCGGGCTCGTCAGAAACCTCATCCGGCAGGTCAATCCGGACGGCGGTTTCTACAAGTACCCGGGATCGCCGTCCTCCCGGAACTTCACGCGAGTGGCATTGCTGGCACTGCGGATGGTGACCGGACAGCTTCCTTCAAAAAACCGGCCTCTCTCCTGGTCCCGGTCCAATCCCGCCATCGATGAGGCACTGATGCGGAACATCGGCATTATCCAGGAGCGGGCCCAGCGTTTCCTCCGCGGGCGAAGGTGGAGAAGCGACTGGGCGTTCGACCGGGAATTTCTCCTTCCCGCGAGAATATTGACGGCCTACGCTAAAGAAAAGAGAATTTTTTTCCCACCTATCCTGATCACGCCCTCATTCCTGCTCTGGGCGAACCGCTCTTCCAGGGGAGCCGCCGCCTTGTCCCAGGTGAACACCATCCTCCGCAAAATGCTTCCCGCATTTTCCATCTTAAGCCATGGGATACTGGCCGGCCATCCGCTGAGCGGGCTTATCCTCAGGCGCCGGGGAAAACTCCACGAGCCTTCCCTCAAAGGAATGGCTCGCTACCTGCTCAGTCAACAGAATGGAACGGGCGGATGGTTCTATAATGTTCCTTACACCATCACCAACATCATGGCTCTTATAGAAGCGGGGATTCCGACAGACCACCCGGCCATCCTCCGGGCCATGGCCTACTTAGAAGGGAACCTCTCCCCTGACGGCAGCGGCGGGTTCAAGCTCAACACGATGAACGCCGATATCTGGGACACCGGCCTGGCCATCGGCTCTTATCTGGCGATTCCCGATCGTTCATCCAACGACAAGGAAATCCGGGAATCCGTGGAATTCCTCCTCGACTCTCAACATGCCGATGGGAGCTACGCCTGGGAGAGCAACTCCCACAACGACGCCGACAACGACTCAACGGCCCATGCCGTTCATTCCCTGGCCCTGGCATCCCGCACGGCCGACGCCGGGCTGTTGGAGAGAATCGGGCCGGCCGTCCGCAAAGGGTTGGACTATCTTCTTTCGCACCAAACCAGGAGCGGCGGTTTCAGCGTCTGGCAGGCGACGTCCATCCGAAGCCGGCCGGGGTCGATGGCCCTTTGGAAACAGTTCTTTTTCGACATCCCCTCCATTGATGTCACGGCCCGGGTGCTTTCCGCGCTCGCAGACTCCGGCCTCTCCGTCCGGGATGAGGCGGTCGCGAACGCTCTCCAGTTCCTTATTAAAAACCAGTCCTTGAACGGCGGATGGTGGTGCCGCTGGTGGGCCGGGTATGTGCCCGGAACGTGCTACGTCCTGGAAGCCCTGGGAAAACTGGGATTTCGCTTCGCCAAGAGTGCCCCGAACCCAGGCTCCCGGTATCTTCATGTGCGGGAAGCCCTGCTCAAAGGCGCCCGCTTCCTCCTTCGGCATCAGAACCGGGACGGAGGATGGGGAGAGACGGTGAAGGCGGATTCCTCCATGAGCTACGCGGGAGTCGGGGACAGCCGGCCTCTGCAGACGGCGTTCGTGATCTCCAGCCTGCTCGGTTGCGGCTTCCCTGCGGACGCCCCCGAGATCGGGCGCGCCCTGGCTTACCTTCTTTCCGTCGCGACGCCCGATGGAAGATGGGAAGACGACCAAGTGACATTCTCATTCTTCTCCCGCATCCTTTACTACCGCTATCCTCTGACGAATTATATACTCCCGTTGGATGCCTTGTCGGCCTATCTTCGATTCCCGGCCCATTTACTCAACGGGCACGGCGGACGCAAGGTCTTTCTCGGATTGCGATCTGTTGCCGGCATAGGAGACAAAAAATGAACGAACTCCCGCCACGTTTCCAGCCGATCTTTTTCGAGGTTTTTGAGTCGCTCCCCAGGCAGGGACCGGGCAACCGTGCCTCCGCCGCAAGGGCTCTAGATCTCTGCCGTGATCTGCCGTCCGCACCCGCGGTGCTCGATCTGGGCTGTGGCACCGGCGCGCAGACGCTCCAACTCGCCGAGCTCACCTCCGGCACCATCATCGCCATCGACAGCCACGCCCCGAGCATCGAGCGGCTCCGGACGACAGTGGCCGAACGCGGTCTCGCGCATCGGGTCCGGCCGGTCGTCGGCGATATGACCCACCCGAACCAGACCCCCAACAGTTTCGGCCTGATCTGGTCCGAGGGGGCGCTCTACAACATCGGCATCGAGCGCGCCCTGCGGATATGCCACGGACTCCTGCGTCCCGGCGGTTACCTCGCCTTCACCGACGCGGTGTGGGGAAAAAACGACCCGCCTCCCGAGGTCAAGGCAATCTTTGACCTCGATTACCCGGACATGGGCAGAGTACCCGACATCCTTGCGGCGATCGACAAATCGGGGTTCTCACTCGTCGGCCACTTCACTCTGCCGGAGGAAGCCTGGTGGGACGACTTCTACACGCCGATGCAGCGTCGCATCGAAGAGCTGCGCGGCAAGTACGCCGGCGATGCCGAGGCGCTCGACGTGCTCGACCAAATCGCCCGGGAACCCGCCAAGCACCGGATGCATTCGGACTACTACGCCTACGAGTTTTTTGTGGTGCGCCGGTCGAAGTGAGTGGGCCGCTATCCCGATGAAATGCGTGCTCAGGTCAGAGACGGCTTCGCCCGCGGCAGAGATTGTGGAATCTACCGGCAGGGACTTCCGGACGGCTATTTCTGCAATTTCGCCGTCACGAGCAATCCCAAGAGTTCGTAAAGGTTCCGGCTTGTGATCGAGGTTGGGGCCTCGGTATCCACGCGATGAACGAACACGAGCATGCTGTCCGGGATGACCATGACCATATGGACCCCCACGCCCGTATGGAAGAACACCCGGCCGAAGTCCGAATTTTCAGGCAGGACATACCATAAGTAACCATAGCTGATTCCGTTCGTCTCGTCCATGACCGAATGCGCTCTCGTGCTCACCTCGATCCAGACCCAAGTCCTTGATCGTCTTGTTGAGGTCGATACGGCCCCGGCCGACATAGATCCCGTACAGGGAATTTTCGAGGGCCTTACTCATCGAATGGCACCAATATTTCCTGCTGCCAATATTGGAGGAGCGGTGAGACACAAGGTATCCCCCGAAATCTTGAAAAACCGTACCTGCCCTGTTCCCACCCAGTTAGCGAACTTGCTGCGAGGTGCCTTTCATCATATCGCCTGAGGCAAACTTTGATCGAGGCATAGCCTGGAAGGCAAGCGCTGGACTTTTTCCTATCCGGATGGAGGACGAGCTCCGGTTTGTCACCTCGATGGTCTGGATGGCGGCGACATCATTTTCATGTCGAATGTGGCCCCGAACAGCTCCCCATAAACGGTTCTCAAGTGCGAGAACAATTGGCGGTGGCAGGGTTGGATGGCATCCAGGCTCCGGTAGAGGCGAAATTTTTACAGGGCCCAAATCAAACGTGTGGGCCTCTCTGAGGCACAAGCGGTTGTGTGCGGATTCTTCCTGATGAAACAGGGCAGCGGATCATGAGGGGGCTGAACATAATGCGAAGAATTCCTCATCAATCCCCGCCTGATCCGGCTAGTCTCTCACCTGCTCCTCAGAGAGGCCCAGAGCTTCGGCCAGTTTCTTAAGGGTGGTCGTTCTCAGCTTGTTGTCATGTCTTTCCATTTGGGAGAGGGCCGCCTGGCTGATGCCTGCCTTCTTGGCCACTTCCGACTGGGTGAGGCCGAGATAGGTTCGCCAGGCCTTGACGAGGTTCAGCCCATGCTTGATGACCAGGCCGGCTACTTCGTGAGGTATGGCGCCCTCCTCCGTGACCATCTTCAGATAGTCCTCGTAGGGGATAACGGCGAAGGCCGGCTTGCCGTCTCGCTCGATGAACTGGACATCAATAGGTCTGCTCATCTCTTCTCTTGATCTCCTCAATGGTGATGGCATTCGGCGATACCCTGAAGATGACGCGCCATCCCTTGACCCGGAGCCGAAACTCCTCACGGCTCTTCAGCTTTCTGACGTTCGGGCAGTCCGGGAAGCGGGTCAACGTCTCCACAGCGTCATAGATGACGCCTTTTGTAGCCTCAACTTGGACCTTTCGGAGCTGTCGAAGGGCCTTCGGCTTCCAGAAGACCTGTCTCATTTCCTATTTTAGCTTATAATATAAGAATATCAAGCAAAAAATATAAGTTTACATTGGTCTTCATGAAGCTCTCTCTCAGGAAAGGACGAATGAGAGGAGGGAAAATCTCAACGCGGCCGCCCAGAGATCCCAGAACAGGTCCGGGAACAGCCGGGTCCGCTGTTGGCCTTGGACATGCCAGCGTAGCAAGATAGTCTAGGATGAAAATCACTAGAGCCGGAAATCAGCCGGACCTCCGGGCCCGGGGAAAAGAGAGGGTCAAGAAATATAGTCAGCCGGGGCCTCGGCAGCCATCAGATGCTCCTGATAAGCGATATGGGGAGGAGGGATACTATTCCCTGGCCCCGGCGCCTTTGACATACTTATCGAACCACCGGAGTTGCTCCCATAAAACGTGTTCCACGCTCTCCCGCGCCCGGTAGCCGTGATCCTCGAAAGGCAGCAGCACCAGCCGCGCCGTACCGCCGGAACCGCGCACGGCTTCGAAGAAGACCTCCGACTGGAAGGTGAGGGTACCCGGGTTGGAATCCGCGTCGCCGTGAATGATCAGGATGGGTTCATTGACCTTGTCGGCAAAGAATGTGGGGGAGACTTGGATATAAACGTCGCGGGCTTCGAACAGCGAGCGCCGCTCGGACTGGAAACCGAAGGGCTGGTTGGTCTTGTTATACGAGCCGCTCCGGGCAATCCCGGCGGCAAACAGGTCGGTGTGCGCCAGGAGATTGGCCACCATCAATCCGCCGTGACTGTGACCGATGATCCCGATGCGTTTGGGATCGGCCACACCGATTTCGACGGCTTTGGCCACCGCCGCCTCCGCGTCCGCCACCAACTGGGGCACAAAGGTATCGTAGGTGGTCTCCGGATCCCCGATCATGGGCATGGTGGTGTTGTCAAGCAGCGCATAGCCCTGGAGCAAGAAAAAGAGCGGGGAGGCGCCGTAAATCCGGCTGAAGCGCTGGGCCGAACCGCGCACCTGTCCGGCGGTGGCGGGATCGGCGTATTCCAGCGGGTAGGCGTAAACGACCGTGGGGAGAGGTGTGCCTTCCCGGTAACCGGACGGCAGGTGCAGTTGGAAGCTGAGCGGGACGCCGTCCTCACGTTCATAGCGAACGATGCGCCTCTCGATCCGGCGCAGTTCAGGCGTCGGGTCTTCGAAGCGGGTGATGGGAACGCGGGTGTAGGTGCGGGTGGCCTCGCCCGCAGGGGCTTCGATCGGTTCGCCCAGGGTGGCCAGGTAGTAGTTGGGTGTATCGACGGCCGACTCGGAGCTCATCACGAAGTGTTCCTCATCTCCGGTGAAAGCGACGAAGTGCTCGTAACGATCCGGGTGGCAGCGGAAGAGACGCTGGACTTCACCGGTCTCCAAGTCGCGTAAATCCAGAAAGGGCCGGTAGCCCTGATCGGTGGCGCCGATGCCGCTGAAGTAAACCGCATTCCCCTGTTGGTGCAGAACCAGGCGGCCGTTGGGCAGGACATGATGCACGGGGTACCCGGGCGACGCATAGCTATCGTCTTCGTTATGATCGAACCACAGGCGTGACGTGCCCTTATCCACGTCCAGCAGCCAGGTATAGAGCCAGCGACGCATCCGCTCCCGCTGGGTCAACATGAGCGTGCCTCCTTCGGCGCCCCAGCCGGCCTGCCAGTTCCCGATGCGGTGTTCCGCCCGGAAGACCTCTTCCGGCTCTCCGGTGAAAGGCGCCTTTAGGCGCATGAGCCGGTCGCGATACGGCACCTCGGTGACGGGATTGCCGCCGTCCAGCGCTTCGACCCAAAATAATGTATGTGGGGCCGTGGCCCGCCACGAGGTCCCGCGCGGACCCAGGGGTACGCCGTGAGTGGGCACCTGGTCGGCCAGGGGCAAAGAGGCAACGGTCGCAATAAGCTGACCCTGAGCATCCCAGACTTCGATCTCTCTGGCGAAACGATACCAGGCGACTTCATGAGACCAGGGGCCGACCAGTCGTTCCACCAAAAAGAATCGGCCGTCCGGTGAGAAATCGGCGGAGGCGTAAACATCAGGCTTACCCAGTATCCTGATCTCATTTTTGTCCGGGTCCAGGACGATCAGTTCACTGGTGGTATAGTATTCGAAGAGAGCCTCATCGGTGGCGGTTTCGAGGAGGTTGCGAGCCTCGTAGGTGGAACGCGCGCTCGCTCCTTTCCCCTCGAGTATCTTGGGTCCCGCCGGGATGGCGGGCGGCTCGGGTGGGGCGCCGCGCTTCGGGATGCGGCGGACCAGGAGGTGCTTCTGGTCAGGCAGCCACTCCACACCGGCGCCGAGAAGGTGATTGATCGCCAAATCGTCGATTTTGGCCAGGTCGCCATTCACGGCGCCGACCCACAGGCCGATGTGGTCGGCATGCTTTACGGTCAGGGCGAAACGTCGGCCGTCGACCGTCCAGGCGACGTCGAAAACCTCGGCCTCTTCTGGCAAATCGAGGGATGTCTCGGCGCTATTCGCGACCTTGATCAACCGCGGGGAGGTGGCCCCGTGCAACCCGTAGAAAAAATTGACCACGGGGTCAATCCGCATACCGGCCAACTTGTGCATCGGCGCGGCCAGCTCGGCGAGGGGGGGATAGATGACAGGATCCGCAAGCAGAAGGTATTCCCCCGTGGGCGAAGTCCAGACGCTGGGCAGTTGAGGCGCGTGAAGAACCTTCCGTATCGCCTCGGGCGGCGACTGCCACCCGGTTACCGGTGGCCGGTCCTGGACCGCTGCCCCGGCTACGGTCGCCGTTAAAATTACGATGAGTGGGCATCGAGTCAAGCGTCGAAACATTGTTTCCCTCCTTGGTCTATGAATGTTATTTCAATTATATACCAGCCACAATCAGGATAAAACCTAAGCCGCAAAGAAATCCCCCGTGCTTTCGGGTTCTCATTTCCGCCCTCAGTAGCGCCAGCTGGTCAGGTCGGCGCCCGCCGGAGCGGATTTCAGAATGCGCTCCAGCATTTTGGGCGCCACCCGCAGGTTGATGGTTAACCGCGACAGGGAATTCGGGTTGTCATGATCTCCGCTCCAGCAATGTTCGAACCGGTCCCCGTAATCGATTTCCCCGTCATAATAGGGATCGGTGGTGCTTTCCAGGAAATCCTCCATCAGGTAAACGGCATTGTTCAAATAAAAATTATCCATGTCCCCGACATAGATATGGATTTTGCCTTTGAGTTTCGGCCCGAGGGTTTTCCAGTCACGTTCCAGAATGGAGCGCAGGTCAAAGTGATCACGCCAGTATGCGGCCACATCATGGTCGATCTCGCCGGTCATTTTGTCCCATATCGGTTGGGGATAGCCGTCGTCGCCCACGGGGCTGAACACGGCCTGCCAGACGTCCCATTGGCCGCCGGACCGTCCCTTTGTGGCGATCACCAGTTCCCGGTGATTGGCCTCTTCCAGGGTCTCCCGGACCTCCCCCAGATAGTTGCGCGCGCCGGGGCGCGGAGCGAGCTTCCATTTGGTGTTGGCATAGTAGGCGTTCTCATGCTCGTATATGTTCACGATGGTGTATTGCCGGAAGTCGATGGGATCGGGACAAAAAGACCAGCATCCGTTGTATTCATCGGGATAAAGGATCTGGGCGGCGAGGACTTCCCATCCGCCGGTGGACCCTCCGTACAGGCAGCGGGCCCATCCTTCGCCGATACCCCGGTACTGTTTTTCAATATGGGGGATGAGCTCGTAGGTGATCGCGTCTCCGTAAGGCCCGATATTCGCGGAATTCACGGCGTAAGAATCATCATAGTAGGGATTGGCGTGCTGGATGGTGACGATGATCATCCGGGGGAAATCCGGGCCGGTCCAGGCTTTGAAAAATTTGTAGGCTATTTCCTGATTCAGAAGCTCGTAGCCGGCTCTGTCGCTCCGGTCGGTGCTCGATTGTCCCGGATCAGGAGGTGTGTCCCGGAAGAGAGTGGGGGTATAAAAATAGCGGTGATGGTGGCCGTGATAGATCATCAGGGGGTAGCGAACTTCGGGATGTTCCTCGAACCCTTCCGGCAGCATGATGATGGCCTCCAGAAACATGGGACGCCCCCAGAACTCGGTGAGCCGGTCGCTTTGGATTCGGATATGCTTGATGTATCTGTTGTCTTCTCTCTCGGGAAAATCGGGGATTTGCCGGTCCATGACGATTTTAACGGTCTTTTTTTGGGAGGGATCGACGGTCAAAATTTCCGGTGCGCTGAAAAAATTCCCCGGTTTGCGGTTCCACTGCTGTCCCTCGCCTTTGTCCGGAGGCAGTTTCACGTTGTGTCCATCGGCGCGGTGGAAAGTTTCATAGCGGTTAAAAAGCGCCTGCACATAATACTCTCCGGCGGGGACATCCGCCAGGCTGTCGGCCGGAAAGCCGAAAACCGTTCCATCAATGACGGCGGGTTCATCCGGAGCCAGCCCGTCGACATCGATCCCGAACATGGGGCAGAATTGAAACCGGGGCTCACTTTCCTGGCTCTCCGCCAGCATCAGCAGGATCCTTCCATCCTGGGCTTCCCGGGCGAGGTTCCCGGAAAAAGAAATCTCAAACCGGAGCGGGCCGGCGTCTTTGCCGCCGACGGCGCTGCAGGAAAGACTGAACAACAGGGCGGCGGACAACATCAAAAAACAGAACACATTCCCTTTAAAAAATCGATGACGGTGATTCATATGATCTCCTTTAGACCGATTATATTTCCTTCATGCCGGAAGGTCACCAAAAAGTTTCAAGAAGATAGCATCTCTTTTTCCGTGACTGGAGAGGGGGCAGGGAGCCGCCCTCTCCAGTCACGAAATTGGATATGCTTCCTTTCAAGAACCGTCCGGGTCTCCGGACGGAAAAGTCAGCGGGTCCGGTATTTCTCAAACCAGGCCCTCAAATAAAGCTGGTTCAATATCTGGTGGGAAGGCCGTCTCCACCCGTGGTATTCGTTCGGCATGCGGATGAGCAGCGTATCTTTGCGCTGCATTTTCAACGCCCTGAAGAATTCTTCGCTTTGTCCCATAGGCGTCCTGAGATCAAGTTCACCGGTCATGAGCAAGAGCGGTGTGGTCACATGGCCGACGGAAGCGATGGGCGAGCGCTGGTACCAATCCAGGGGATCGACCCAATGCGGTTGTTTAAACCAGCTGTACTTATCCGTCGGATCATCGGCGGCTCCGGCGGCTGATATATAATTGACGATCGGCCGCATGGCGCAGGCCGCCCGAAAACGGTCCGTCTGCCCGACGATATAAGAGGTCAGGATGCCGCCGCCGCTGCCCCCGCACACGAACAGATTTTCCGTATCAATGAACCCCTTGGCCACCGCCGCATCCACGCCCGCCATCAAATCATCATAATCCTTTCCGGGATAACTGTATTGGATGCCGTCGACAAAATCCTGGCTGTATCCTGTGCTGCCTCTCGGGTTCATATAAAGAACCGCATATCCCTCGGCCGCGAAATTCTGCCAGGCCCAGTTCCATCTTACCGAGTACATGGCATATGGGCCGCCATGGATCCAAAGCACCAGGGGATATTTTTTCCCTTCCTCGAATTCAGCCGGTTTGATCAGCCATCCCTGCAGATTCAGGCCGTCCGGCGATTGGAACCACATTTCTTCCACTTCTCCCAGCTTCACATCCTTCAGGACATCGCTGTTGACATCAACGACCGTGGTCAGGGTTTCAGGTTGCCCCAGTGAAAAAGTGACCAGGTATCCCGGCCGGTGAGGGGTGGAACAGATCGCGGCGGCCTGTCCGTTATCAGCCAAAGTGAAGGAAGAAAGATAATGTTCCCCCTTTGTGATTTTGCGGACATTCCCGTCCAGGGAGACGAAATAAAGATTGGAAAGACCTCTTTCCGCCATGAGATAATACACGCCACTGCTGTCCGGAGCCCAGGTGACGTCTGCGGGCGAACTGGGGAAGCCGCCGGCCAGCAAACGTTTTTTATTCCCTTGGATATCCATGAGATACAGACTGGAGATATTCCCGTCGGCATAATTCCGGTCGTCAAAGCCCGTATAGACAATCCAGCGCCCGTCATGGGAAATCCGCATGCCCCGGTCGGGGCCGTCCCGTTCGGTCAGTTGCTTAATGTCTCCTGATTCCAAGTCCAGGGCATAGATTTCACATTCATTGATCTCCATTTCCACTTCATCCCACGGCTTGAGAAGAGCGGCGAAAAAGATCGTCCGGCCGTCATGCCCCCATTGCGGGTCGCAGGACCAGAAATGCCGTGGGTCATGATAGGTGTAATCTCCGGAGGTGATCTGCCGGGGCGTTCCCCCTGTTTTTGCGTCCACGGCAAAGATATGCATGAAACCTTTGGGGATGTCGCCCATGCCGTCATAAGCCCAGATAATGCGGTCGATGACTTTGGCGGGCTCGGCCAGCTTCGCACCCTTGGGAAATTCAGGCAGTGTGACCGGTAGCGGCGATTGCGTTACAGGAAGATACATGCCGAAAGCCAGGGTTTCACCGTCCGGAGACCAGCGAAGCCCCACCGGGGTATGCTCCACATGCGTTAACTGGGCCACCTCATTCGAATCCGGCCACAGCACGTAAACCTGAACGGTCCCGTCCCGGTCGGAAAGAAAGGCGATCCTTTTTCCGTCCGGAGACCACACCGGGGAGAAATCAGACCAACGGCCGTGAGTCAGTTCCCGCAGGCGCTTGCCCTTCACATCCACGATCCAGAGATGACTTCGTGTCCGGTCATTCATTTTGTCAACACTTCTGCGGACGAAAAGCATGTGGCTTCCCCCGGGTGAGATCTGAGGATTGCCGATATCTTCCATCTCCAGATATGTCGCCGTAGCCAGCAGCCGGGTGGGAGCGGCTTCCCCCCCCAGTGAGATCAGGGCAAAGCTTAAGATGATAATAAACGCCGATGATATCTTTCGCACAGGCTTCTCCTTTTGGAGCGTTCCGTCATGCCTTTTCCACATCGCAGTGATCCAAAACAATAGATCAAAATCGATTATCGAAGGTCAAGCTTCGAATATTTCTGAACATCAAAATCAAGCCGAATAGTGGGCGATGCTATTTACTCTCAGGAAGCGGTTCCATCTTGTCGTGTTCCACAAACAAGCGGAGCCATTTCTCGGGATACCCCACCTGGATCTGTTTCCGGTCTTCGGTGTAGAGATAACCCTGATGGTGTTTAACCAGAAGATCATCCCCCAGCTTCCACCAGGCATCAATGACTTTCTCGGCATTATCCAGGCAGTAGCCGGTCAGAAACTCGGCCGCCTTATCCGGGCTTTCCTCATAAAGAGCCATGGCCTTTTCTTCGATTTCAGCTTGACGCGCCAAGGCCTCCCCCTCCCACTTCTCTTGAGC
>JAFGRZ010000333.1 GCA_016934895.1 Candidatus Aminicenantota bacterium | reverse complement strand
GGCGGGGCGAGTTTGTCTTCGATATTCCAAACAGGGACCGGAAGGATCTCTTCCGCCGGACCGTGGCCCAGATCGCCAAGCGGACCGGGATTGACTTCGGCTTCCATGATCTGAGGCATTATTTCACGACGGCACTCATCGAAAAGGGCGTCGACCTGGTCACGATCTCGGCAATCCTGGGTCAAAGCAAGACAATGACAAGTTTGATCTATTCGCATACGGACAAAAAGAAAAAACGAAAAGCCATGTTTGTACTCGACAAAGGAGGGATATGACATGAACGAACTCAAACAACTTAACCTGATCATAGAAGGATTTCGCAGGGCGATCTCCAAAATCAATAGTTGGGGAAGTCAGAGAAAAGCTATTAAAACTCATCTCGATCTCATGAAAGCAGGGTTTAAGTCAATGATTGACTTAGCAGAACTTAGCAAAGGGTTGATAAAAAAGATCGGGAAGGAAGATATAGAGAAAAGGTTCGGAAAAGATAGCATACAGAAAGACCTGCTAAATCTGGCTGCTGCATTAAGAGAAGCCGAAAGAGGACTTAAAGACTGGGAAGCCATTCTTCAAAAAAATAAGAAGTCGCATTAGCTGGGCACGTTCTTGGACACAGTCGGAGGGATGTTTTTTCTAACTTACTGATATAAAAGACGCTTCCGATTTGGCCCCCGGGACTGAAAATCCCTGCGTCGGCGGTTCAAATCCGTCCCTCGCCATTGTTTTTCCCATTCCCCGGACAGATTGCCCTTTTTCACTCATCCTGCGCCGAACCAGTCCCGTAGGCAGGCCTCCGTTTTCAACTTTCCATCGGTCAAAAAATTGATTTTCTGATATCGTCAACGGCCGTCTTTTTGGCCTAGAACGGGTTCCGCCCAAGCGAATATTGAGCGGGGCTAACGCAAAAGCGATCGAATGATCTTCCTTATCGGTTCGCCAAACTCGGGGTGTTTCAGCGCCAGGGAGATCGTCCCCTCCAGGAAACCGAGTTTATGGCCGCAGTCGTAGCGTTTCCCCTCAAACAGGACGCCGTAAACGGGCTGCCTATCCAAAAGCACGCGGATAGCGTCGGTGATCTGGATTTCTCCCCGTGAATCCGGCGGCGTCGCCTTGATGGCGGCGAAAATTTCGGGAGGGAAAACATACCGCCCCAGAATGGCCAGATCCGAGAAAGCCTTCTCCGGACCGGGCTTCTCCTCCATGTCGGCCAGCTCGAAAACCCGCTCCGAGATCTTCTTTTTGACCTTGATGATCCCGTATTTGCGGGTCCCTTCTTCATCCACCCGTCCCAGGGCGACCACCGTTGCTCCGAATTCCTCGAAGGCATCCGTCAACTGCCGGGTGCAGGACACCGCGCAGTCATAGATGTCATCGGGAGTTAACGCCGCCACCGGCTCGCCGGCCGCGAAGCTTTCACCCATGAGAATCGCGTGACCCAAACCCAGCATATCGGGCTGTCGGATGAAGGATAATTCAGCCAGGCCGGCGATCGTCCGCACTTCTTCGAGCAACTCGATCTTACCCTTTTCCTCGAGAAAGGACTCGAGTTCGGGGCTGCGGTCGAAATGGTCCTCCAGCGCGGTTTTTCCCCGGCTGGTGATGACCGCGATCCGGCGGATGCCGGCACCGACGATCTCTTCCACTGTGTACTGGATCAGGGGCTTGTCGATGACGACGATCATCTCCTTGGGCTGGGCTTTCGTCGCCGGCAGAAAGCGGGTGCCGAAACCGGCGGCCGGGATGATGGCCTTCCTGACCTTCATTCTCTCCTCGCTTGGCTCCTCATGTGAAATCCGGATGAACGGTCGGCCACGTCCGGTCCGGCCGGTCAGAACTTGTAGCTGATCGAGATGTTCGGAACGGCGATATTCATATCATAGACACCGGGCTGGGAATGGGCGTAATCAGGGTCGAGAAGCCACTTGGCGTAAGGGACGTCCCGTTTCTTGCCGAGAAGGAGTTCAAAGCCGAAATCGATGACCAGGCCGTTCAAGGAATACCCCAGACCCAACGTAACGGCGTTAAAAGTGAAACAGGGAAGAAGCACATTCATGGTTTTATCCGGAGTGGGTGTGGGGTCATGGTAGTACCCGGCACGAAGAGCCAGATCCTCTCTGATCATGTACTCGGCTCCCAACCGGATCTGCAGGGCGTCCTTCCACTCGAGGTGCATGAGATTCTCGCCCGAGGCGATCATGAACAGGCTCCAGAACGGATCGATGAACTTCAGCTCGACCTGGTCGAGCGCCGACCATTGCGTCCACTGGAGATCGCCGGTCACAGTGAGGCCGGACAGGGGCCGAACAGCCACGCCCCCGGCCACCCAAAGAGGAAAGGTCAGATGAGGGGAAACCGTTTCCGTGTCCGAAGTGCCGCCATAGCCGAGGAGTTCGATGTTGGAAAGAGAGGCATCGCCGCTGAACTTGATCCGGCTGGGCGTCCGCAGCGTCCCCCCGGCGCTGACCAGATCGTTGATGTTCACCAGGACGCCGAAGGTCGCGCCGATTCCCCAGCCATTGAGGCTCATCTCGTATTGGCCGAGATCAAACTCATAGGGAGGCTCCGGAATCTCGGTCATGCCGGCCCACCTCTTTAACGAGAACGTGCCGTAATTGATGTTCAGGGCCGCCCCCACCGCGATCATGTCGTTGATCCTGTAAGACGCTCCGGGAGAGATGGTGACGGCGCCGATTTTGCTCGTCCACTCGTAGGTGAGATCGTTTGAATAGTTCCGGAAATCCTCTCCGTCCCAGGACGCTCCCAAGCCGGAGGGGATATAGACGCCGATGCCGGCGACGAGGTCGTCGGTGATCGGCTGATAATAGGCCAGAAGCCCGGAGAGATAGTGTTTGGACTGGGTTTTGGCGTCGACCAGGTTCAGCAGGCCGGCGTCGGTGGGGATCTGGAGAAGATAGCGGCCCGAAGGGATGATGTCCGTTCCGTAGAAGCCGAGGCATCGCGTGCTGAATTGAGACATACCGGCCGGATTCCAGAAAATGGCGCTGTAGTCATCGGCCAGGCCGACGAAGGCTCCGCCCATCGACAACGCCCGGCTCCCCAGGCTGTTCAGGTAAAGCCCGTTGGCCAAAGTCAGGGAACCAAAGACCGCCAACGACAAGAACAAGCACACGAATATCCGAAGCGTCTTCATTTGAACCTCCTCGCGAATCCGATATATTCTCTCAATTTACTATACGTCATCGATATTTTCAACTCCGC
>JAFGRZ010000332.1 GCA_016934895.1 Candidatus Aminicenantota bacterium | reverse complement strand
GACCAGCATTTCGCGGGGGCCCGGCCTTCGCAAAGGGACAGCTTCGATGCGGATATCCTGGTTGTTGTGCCAGACGGCCGCCTTCATGCTTTCGGCGCCGCCGGCATTGGCCATCGTCTTGAGAAGCCTCCGCTCAGCCCTGCCGGGCGAGGTCCTGATAGAGCGCGAAGGCTTTATCCGGGGTTTCATTGCGGTGGACGACGGCGCGGACAGCCTGGATCATGGCGATGGGGTGCTCGGATTGGAAGATGTTGCGTCCCATGTCCACTCCGGCCGCTCCTTCCCGGCAGGCCCGGTAGGCCATGGCAAGGGCTTCGAGCTCCGGGATCTTTTTCCCGCCGGCCATGACGACCGGCACGGGGCAGGAGGCGGTCACGGTTTCGAATCCGTCCTCGACGTAGTACGTTTTGATGATATGGGCGCCGAGTTCGGCGCAGATCCTCACGGCCAGCCGGAAATAGCGGGCGTCGCGCTTCATCTCTTTTCCGACCGCAGTGACCGCCAGGGTGGGGATCCCGCAGCGGACTCCGGCATCGACCGTTCTTGTCATGTTGAGGATAGACTCTTTCTCGTGCTCGCCGCCGACAAAGACCTGGACGGCCATGGCGCTGACGTTCAGCCGGACGGAATCCTCGATGTCCACCGCGATCCCTTCGTTGGAAAGCTCTTTCAGGATGCTCGTCCCGCCTGAGACCCGGAGGACGATCGATTTTGGAGCAGACGGCGGAACGACGGTCCTCAGGATCCCCCTTGTCAGCATCAGGCTGTCCGCATAGGGAACGAGAGGCAGGATGTTGAGGTCCACGCGTTCCAACCCGCTGGTCGGCCCCTGGAAATAGCCGTGGTCGATGGCCAGCATGACCGTCCGGCCCGAGGTCGGATTGAAGATCCGGGCCAGCCTGTTTTTCATTCCCCAGTCCAAGGATTCGGAACCCTTGAGGAAAAACGCCTCCGCCTTTTGAGGCGTTTCGGGGTGATACTGGGCAGACGTCTTTAAATCATCGGCTTCCGGCATGTCCGGTCTCCTTTTGGCTCCATCCGTGGTTCACTGTGTCGTCCCAAATGCTAAGGATAGGGGCTATGGTTTTTTATTGGAGCCCCCGCCAAACTAACACACATCTCGAGATAAGGTCAATATATCTGGTATCTGGGGATGTCCTCCAAAGGGACATCCCCAAAGGGAAACCCTTTGTTGCTCATGGGAGAAGAAGGGTGTCCCCTTCAGGGACGTCCCTTTCGGGGATGTGCCCAGGCTTTACTTTTTGGAGGAAGTCGAATAAAAGAGAAAAGCCGTGGGATGGACCGCTGTGGTTCGGGCGAACATGGAGAATTGATGACTGAAACGGATCGGGCTGCCTCTGAATCCGGCCGGCCGGCTCTTCTGCGGACGCTCGGATTGGCAGACGGCATTGCCATCCTGGTCGGCATCACCATCGGCGCCGGCATCTACTCGACGCCCCAGATCATCGCCGGCTATCTCGGATCGTTCAATCAGATCATCTCCCTCTGGATCGCGGTCGGGATATTCGTCTATGTCGGGGGATTGATCTATGCTGAACTGGGGACGCGGCTTCCCGAAGCCGGCGGGGAGTATGTTTATGTCAGCCGAGCGTTCGGTCCTTTCGCCGGGTTCATCTTCGGCTGGTCCCAGCTCTTCATTATCCGGACGAGCCCGGCGGCCGGACTGGCGATCGTCACGGCGGACTACCTGGGCTATTTTGTCCGGCTAAGCGCTTCGGCCCACAGGCTGGTCGCCGTCGCGGTCATCCTTCTCCTGGGCGCGCTGAATTATGCCGGCATCAAGAGAGCCAGCCTTTTCCAGAAAGCCTTTACTGTCTACAAGACCATCGGGCTTTTCATCCTGGTCGTCGGCGGGCTGATTCTGGTGCAGGGACAGGCCAGCCTTCTCCAGACCCGGGCCGAGCCGACCATAAACCTCGGCCCCATCGGCAACCTGGTCGCCGCCCTGCTCATGGTTTTCTTCGCTCATACGGGGATGGAGCGCCTGGGATATTCAGCCGGGGAGATGAAAGATCCCAGAAAGACCATCCCGCTGAGTCTCTTTCTGGGCATCGCCACGCTCGTCGTGCTTTATTGCCTGACCAACCTGGTCTACCATCGGACCCTGGGCATGGAGGGGGTTCGCGGGAATACGGTCGTGGCCTCGGCCACGGCGGTCAAGCTGGCCGGCCAGGCGGGGGCCATTTTCGTGGCTGTCCTGGTCATCGTTTCGGCCACCAGCAGCATCAACGGGACGATGATGACGGCCACCCGCGCCTACTATGCGATGGCCAGGGACCGGCTTTTTTTTCGATGGCTGGACCATATCCATCCCCGTTTCCGGACGCCCTCCCGGGCCATCATGGCCCATTGCGTCTGGGCGATCGTCATCCTGTTCTTGAGGGGAACCTTCGAAGTGATCGCCGCGGGCATGGTTTTCGGTGTCCTCATCTTTTGGGCCCTCAACACGTTCGCCTTGTTCAAGTTGCGGATGAAGGACCGGGGGGGAGGGGACAGCTTTCGCGTCCCCTTGTATCCCGTCCTCCCGGCCGTCTACCTGGCCGGAATCCTGGCCTTCCTGGTCTTCCGGGCGGCCACGGACTGGCGAAGGTCGCTCGAGGATATCGCCTTCATCGCCACCGGCATTCCCTTCTACTTCTTTTGGGCGAGCAAGCGGAGAAAGATAAAAAACGGACCGAAATTGACATAAAACACTGTTTTGAATATAGTGCATATTCCCCCTTCCGAGGATTTGCCTTCATGCCTGAAAAAGACCCGAGCTCCATCGACAAAATATGCTTCATTGCCCCCTCGACCAACCTGCCCGCCAGGAGCAAGCCTTATCTCGACAGGCTGGTGCGGCTCCTGGGCAAGGCCCTGGGAGTCACCGATATTCACTTGAGCCCTTATCTTTTTACCAGCGACAGGCTGATCCGGCACATCACCGCTTCGGCCGAGGAGCGAACGAAGGAATTCAAGATGGTCATCAGGGAATATGACCTGATCGCCTCGGTGGCCGGCGGAACAGGCGCGGAAGACCTCGTCCTCAAGATCGACCGAGCCGACTTCCGCGTCATCAAGGAGCGCCGGCCCGTTTTCATCGGTTTCTCCGATTTTACCTTTCTGCTCAACGAGATCTATTTCCGTTGTCGCGTCCCCGGGATCATTTTTCCGTCTCTGAGATTGACCCGCGGAAATTCCAAGAAGATCCTTTCCCTTCTGGCGGGAGGCGAGGCCGTTTACCGGGGAGCGCACTGGCTGAATGCTCCGCCGGCCCGCAAAATCTCGGGGATCCCGATCGGCGGGAACCTGACGACCTTTGTCAATTTCTTGAACCGAAGGGAACCGCCCCGGCTGAACTGGAAAAGACACATTCTCTTTGTCGAAGATCTCGGGATTGACCTGGAGGACCTCCATCGGCTGCTGGCGGCCTTGAGGAGGCACAAGGTTTTCAAGGAGATCCGGGCCCTGGTCATCGGTTCGCTGAGCGCCGGGCGAAATCCCCAAAAAGTGAAGGATTTCCAGACCAAGGCGCTGATCTTCACCAATGCCTATCTCTGGGAGGTCCTGAAGACGCGTCAAAAGCACGGCCGTCCCCTTCCGATCCTCGTCGTCCCCAGTTTCGGCCACAAGATTTTCCGGAATCTTCCCGCCGTTCCCCTGGGCGGCCACGTGAGCATCACCCGTTCGAAAAAGATGATTTTTCGGCTGTCGAGAAAGCCGAAGACCTGACGGCTGCTTCTGTTCGCTTCTTGTCCCCCTCCCGCTAATGAAAGGGGATCCTTTTCCTTCGTGTCGGCGACCCGGCCAAGCTAGGTATTCGCCGGCCAGATCTTTCGGCGAATTTCCGCCAGAGATTCGGCGAAGGCGCGGCGAAGCGTGTTCAGCGCCTCGATGTTGGGCGTCCGGTCGGGATTCCGGTAAAGCTTTTCGTTGGTCTCCTGGAGGATGGCCGGCACTCGGTTCCCTTTCCTTTTCAGCGAGTTGACCGAGTGCTCGGCGCAGATGTGACCGTAGGTGGTGTGATAGTCCGATCCGTTGACCGTTACCTTCACTCCGGGCAGGCGTTTTTGGAGAGCTTCCGCGTAGGTTTCGACGATCGCGTCCGGACAGAAAACGCAGGGCTCGCCTTCAAGCTCTGTGACCTGATAATTCATCAGGTCGATCTGGCTGTCCGACATCCCCCGGGCGGTCACGGTGGAGTGCCCGTCCAAAAGCAACAGACCGCCCCGTTCGAGCTCCTCGCCGACGGCCCGGTGAAAAGGATGAAGGTACTTCCCGGCCATGGATTTCCGCAGTTTTTCGCCCGGTTCCCGGCCCGGCTTGTAAACAGGGATCCCGCGGACGTCTTTAAGCGGAACGCTTTCGTCCAGGATGTCCGGATGCCTGTTGGCTTCGAGGATCAGGCTGCAGTAGGGAAAGACGGTCTGCCCGTTGCCGAGAAAGTCGCGGAAATCGTACAGCCAGTTGGTGTTCCAGTCGACGTTCCGGATCAACGCAGGGAAGTCGTCGGACAGGGAGTCCAGGGGGATTTCCATGGGAATGACGATTCCGCTGTGGGGGATGACGACGAATAATTCCTTGAATTCTGAGGCCATCGATGGACCGGCGGCTTTCAGGAATGAACATATCACACCCTCTCTGATACGGTCAATGGATTCCCGCCTTGACCGTCTAACACTTTTTGGCGAACGACAAGAGCGAAATGGGGACATGACCGGAAAATTTGCGG
>JAFGRZ010000331.1 GCA_016934895.1 Candidatus Aminicenantota bacterium | reverse complement strand
GGACCGCCCTCCGCCCCCGCACCCCGGGGAACCAGTCCCGTCGGTTCCCCCCGTCGAAACGACGGTCCCCCCTCCGCTACGGGGGCCTGAGGGCGGTCCTCATGACCCTCTTAAGAAAAACCTTTTTTTGAGATGGATCCGGCGGTACGGTATTCCCGGTCTCAGGATTTGATGAACAGTTTGCCGAGCTCGGTCCGGACAAAAAATTCGCTTCCCCAAACGCGGACGGACGAGCGGCCGTCGGCCTCGACGCCTGAAGTGATGAGCTTCGCCCCCGTGGCCAGGCAGCCCCTTGTCTCGCGTCCGTGCCCGCTCAGGCTCTGTGTCGAGCAGGCGTCGGACCCGGGCGAGAAAATGAACAGGTTCTTGCCGCGGGCTCCTTTCCTGTCCGGTGAAACCGAGCCCCCGGCGAAGATCCGGCCGTCCAGGTAAACATCGATGCCGTTCACGCTCAGGCCGGAATCTGCGGGGATTGTCATGATAGTGGCGCCGGCCGGATCGAAGATATGGAGCGATGAGGGGCGGGCCTCGGATGCGCCGTCTTCAACCGCCAGGATTTTTCCCGACGGATAGCGGCGAATGAAGCGGATGGGGCCGGCGCAGCCGGAGATCTCCCTGGCCAGCGCCCTCTCCGGGTCCCATTGTCTGAGTTGCCCGTTTTCACCGCCGGCGTAGATGCGTCCCCGCTGATCGACGGCTAAAGCGCTGAGCGAGGCGATCCGGCCGGCGAAGGCGAAGACCTTCTTCTCCAAAAAATCCCAGATCCTGATCGTCCCGTCAGGGCCGGCGGTGATGACCCTGTCCGGCGGGGAACCGACGACTCTGCAGGGGGAGTCGGCTCCGGACGGCCATTCGGTGATCTCGTTCCGCTCGAAGGAAAGCGCGAGCAAGCCCCGGCCGGGAACGGCCAGATAGAAAGTCCGTCCCAGCAGGGCCAGGTCGGCGATGCCTTCGACCGTCGTCTCGAAGATGCGGTTGTCCAGGAAGGTCAAGACAAAAACACGGCCCGCTTCTCCCTGGCCGGCGACCTGATCCTGGGCGTAGAAGCAAAGACGGGCCGGTTGGACGTCGTCCAGGGGGATGGTCTGTAAAAGATGAGGCTCGGCCTCGAGGTTCTCGTTCAGGATCGGCTTGAATATTTTCTCTCCGGGCGTGAAGCTCAAGGTGCGGCCGGTGGGCCAGGGCTCCTCCCGGATCTCGAGAACCTCTTCGCTGAGACGAGCCATTTCTTGGCGGCAGGGACGGATTTCTTTTTCACCCGAGAAATCACCGATGCGGATGAGTTCTCCCCAGGAGTCGACGCGCGGCTGCTCGAACAGCTCATGAGTTTCCTCGGCGTCAAGCCGGGAAGGAAGCGAGTTGTCCAGGTCGAAGAGCATGACCAATCCGTCCTGGTAAAACGATGTGTCCTCGAGCGCGGGCTCTTCCAGGAACTGAAGGTGAAGCTTGACGCTCTCCAGGGCGGCTTCCCGGGCTTCGAGGTTGAGGCGCCGGGTGGAGAATTCGGCCCGGAAATTGACCTCCACGTCCAGGGCTCCGTGAAGATACAGAAAATCGATGACCCTCTGGAAATAATCCCGGTCGCGGCAACCGTCGAGGATGATGAGACGCTTGTCGGCGTTCTCTTTCAGGAACCGCTCAAAATAAACTTCCGGGTCATCCTCGGCTTCGAGAGCCGGATCATCCTGGTAATAGGAGGGATCGATGTTGTCCTTCAACCATTGAAGGCCGAGGATCCGGTTGAAGACCTTCTGCCCGCGCTTGGAATCGCGCATCAGATAGAGGATTTCGTCGCCCCGGATGCCGGCGAACCCTGAAGCGATGGCCTGGCAGAAATAGGTCTTTCCTGTTCCCGAATCTCCGTTGACGGCCATGATCGCCGTCCTCTGGGTCCGGAGCAGGTCGTGAAGGGTTTCGGACAGCTCGTAGAGCCCGCGCTGGGCGGGCTTGAGCCCGAGGATACTGACGGCGCCCACATGGTAGAGATAGAGCGAGTGGACGAATTCGGGCATGTGGATCTTCTTAAGCGCGCTCACCGTTTCTTCGAAGATCTGCCGGTTCCTGTCCTTGAGCAGCTTGAGGAGGGCGATGACGATATCGGCCGAGAGGCCGCCCGTCGCTTCCTTCTGGGCACGCCCGACTTCGCCCAGCGTCCAGGCGAGATAGGTCTTGAGCCTGGAGGAAGGATGATCGGCGCAGGAGGCGAGAGCCGGGACGGCTTTGACCCCGGCGAGACCGATCTTCCCCAGCGCCCAGACGGCCTCCTCTTTCTGCTCCAGGAGCAGGCCGACGGTCGGGCGGCCGGCCGCATCCTTCGTGACTTCGTCCGGCGCTTCGAGGACGGCGACGAGGGCGTCGACAACCTTCTCCTCTTTGAGATGCCCGAGCGTGTAGATGATGTTTTCGCGGATCTTGGTGAAGGGGAGAGGGAATAAATCAAGAGCGCGGAGGAGAGATCCGGCGGACCGCTCGTCCCGGAGTACACTCAGAATGAGAGAAGACATGTAGGGGACTCCGCTGGCCGGGTCGATCCGCCCGTCGAGGAGAAGCCGCAGGCAGGGAAAGAGTAGAGCCGGGGGAATCTGGGTGACGATTCCGAGCGGCGGCTGGATCATTTCCAGTAAAAGTGAGTAGGCTTCCTCGCGGCGTTCCGGGAACGAAGAATCCTCGATCAAACGCTCTGCGCGGATGGATATTTTTTCCTCTTCGGCGGTCAGCCGGGCCAGCGATGCGATGAGCGAAGCGGCCGTATTTTTGATCTCTGCGGCCGCGCCCAGGAAAAAGTCCTTCTCCCTGGAGGTCAGAAAAGGGGCCAAAGATTCTTCCATCGCCAGCCGCGCGGTTCGGCTCTCTCTCTGGAAAGACCGGGCCTCGATGTTCCATTCGGGCGCCGGCGTCTCGGCATTGATTCTCCGGGCTTCGTGTTCGATGGCCCAGAGGAGAGTCTCGAGAAGGGTCAGAAAGGGCGATCCCGGTGCGAAACCGCGGGAGTCCGCCACCTTCCTGGCGATCGTCCAGCCCGGCTCGGACAGAAAAGGAGAAAAAGCCGGAATGAGCGACGAGACGGGCTGTGGTCCGCTCCGTTGCCGCAGATGATGGAAAAGGGAGTGACAGATGCGGTCACGGAGACTCGCCGGGTTCTCGGCCCACTCTCCTTTCCGGTCGAGATACGGGATCTTACGGGGTTCGAAGGAGCGGAGAACGGCCCGGCCCTCGGCTTCCAGGTCGGCGGCGAGAGGGATCTTCCGGGGGGGGCCGGGATTTGCGGTCATGAATCCCTAGGCGGCCTCATCGGGCCAAGAGAAGCCCCTGAAGGTCCTCTTCGAGGTTCCCGGTTTCGATCCGGAAGAGGTAGCCGCTTCCGAACGGATCGCGGCGCAGGAGGGAGGGATCGGCGGCCAGTTGAGCGTTCACTTCCGTCACCCGTCCGGAGGCGGGCGACCAGATCCGGTGAACGAGCTGGTCGGCGTCGGTGATTTTGCCGCAGGCGTCGCCCTGGGTGAGAGTGTCATTCTCCTTGGGAAGCTCGAGCTGGCTGATGATCCCGACCGCTTTCAAAAATTCGGGAACCACACCCACGGTCGCGCGGTTGTTCTCTTCCACCTTGAGCCAGGTATGACCCAGCATATAATGATAACCCGGCGGGATCCGGGATTCCTCGGCCTCTCCTTTGCCGAGATCCTCGCTCACGGCTTTCTTGAAAGCCCGGGCGACCAGTCCCCGCAGCTCGGCCGGGGTGAAGGGCTTCGGCAGGTAATCGAAGGCCCCTCTCTTGACCGATTCGACGGCCGTCTTGATGGTGGGATAACCGGTGACCATGATGACAATCGTTTCCGGCCGGGTTTCCTTGAGGGACTTCAGCAGGTCCAGCCCGCTGATTCCGGGCATCATCAGGTCGGTAATGACGAGGTCATAATCCTCCCGGCTTTTTTTCAGAGCTTCCTCACCGCTGAGGGCCATGGCCACTTCATATTCATCGGACAGGATGGCCTGACGGATGCTCTTGCAGACGGTGATCTCGTCGTCGACGACCAGGATCTTTCGTTTCTTCAGATCATTCATAGGGACCTCCTCTTTATTCTGATTTTTCGAGCGGCGAGTCGACCGGAAAGCTCAGAGTGATGACCGTTCCCCGGCCGACTTCACTCTTCACTTCGATCCTGCCTTCATGCTGCTGGATGATGCCGTAGCTGACCGCCAGGCCGAGGCCCGTTCCCGAACTCTTGGTGGTAAAGAAGGGATCGAACAGTTTGTTGATGTTTTCTTTGGGAATTCCCACTCCCGAATCGGCGAACCGGACGGCGATCGATCGTTTGTCCGGGGAGAGAAAGCTGGAGATGGTGATCCGGCCGCCTTCAGGCATCGCTTCGCAGGCGTTGAGAAGCAGGTTCCAGAAGACCTGCTGGATTTTATTCCGGTCGATCTTGAGCGGCGGCAGGCCGGGATCCAGGTCTTTGACGATGCGGACATTCTGAAAGGAAGCCTGGTTCTCGAGGAGCTGGGTGGTCCGCTCGATGAGATCGTTGATTTGAGCATGCGTTTTTTGAGGCGGATTCTGCCGGGCGAATTCGAGAAGGCCCTTGACGATCTGGGTGCAGCGGGCGGTTTCGTCGGCGATGAGGCTCAAATTCTCATAGAAGCCGTGGTTCTTTTCGAGTTTTTCGAGCATGAGGTGGGTGTTGATGAGGATGGAGGTCAGGGGGTTGTTGAT
>JAFGRZ010000330.1 GCA_016934895.1 Candidatus Aminicenantota bacterium | reverse complement strand
GACGCGGGGGGAGGTCAGCGGCTCCAACCGCAAGCCGTGGAGGCAAAAGGGCACCGGCCGGGCCAGAGTGGGCAGCAGCCGGAATCCTCTATGGCGGAAAGGCGGGGCCAGCCATGGTCCTCAGCCGAAGGATTTCCATTATGACCTGCCCAAGAGAACCAAGCGCAACGCTCTGAAATCGGCCTTGGCCGGGCGCTTTGCCGAGAAACGGCTGCTCATCCTGGCCGACGCCGAACTCAAGGAGGCCAGGACCAAAGAAGCCCTCCGCCTGCTGAAGGCCCTGCAGTTGAGTTCGGCGCTGATCGTCGATCAGGCGGACAACAGGAAATTGTTCACGGCTCTTCGGAACATCCCCCGGGTGAAGGCCGTGGACAGCCGTCTTCTGTCCGCCTTCGATATTCTTGACCACGAATGGCTCGTCCTGACGCAGAGGGCCCTCCAATCATTGTCGAAGAGGCTGACGCCATGAGAAATGCATATCAGATTATTCTTAAACCGATCATCACGGAAAAGAGCACTCAGCTCAAGGAGAAAAACCGCGAGGTCTGTTTCCAGGTCGCCAGGAAGGCCAACAAGACCGAGATCAAGAAGGCGGTGGAACAGCTGTTCAAAGTCAAGGTCGAGAGCGTTCGGACCCAGAACAACGTCGGGAAGTGGCGCCGCGTGGGCCGCGGTCAAGGCCAGAGGAGCGATTGGAAGAAGGCCTATGTCAAGCTCAAAGAAGGCGAAAAGATGATCGAGTACTTCGAGGCGGTCTAACATGGGTATCAAAACATACCGGCCCCGGACTCCTGGATTGCGCCATCGGACCGGACTGAGTTACGAAGAACTCACGACGCGTTCTCCCTATAAGCCTCTGCTCGAGAGGCTCCCTGCGTCCGGAGGGAGGGATTCCCGCGGCCGCATCTCGATGCGCCACCGCGGAGGGGGGCACAAGAGAATGTATCGGGCCCTCGACTTCAAGCGGGATAAAATTGGCATCCCGGGCTGGGTGGAGACGATCGAATACGATCCCAATCGGTCCGCGTATATCTCCCTTGTTCGGTACAGGGACGGCGAGAGGCGCTACATTCTCGCTCCCTTGAGCATCCAGGTCGGTCAGGCGATCATTTCCTCGGACTCCCAGGTGGATATCCTCCCGGGCAACGCCATGCCTCTCCGCTTCATCCCTCTCGGGACCATCATCCATAACATCGAGCTCAGGAAAAACAAGGGCGGCCAGGTCGCCAAGGCCGCGGGAAGCGGCGCCCAGATCCTGGCCAAAGAGGGAGACTATGCCCAGGTCAGGCTGCCGTCGTCGGAGATCCGGAAGATCCATCTGGACTGTCGGGCGACCGTCGGCCAGGTCAGCAACCTGGACCATCAGAACATCAAGATCGGCAAAGCGGGGCGCTCGCGCTGGCTCGGTCGAAGGCCGCATGTCCGCGGCACGGCCATGAATCCGATCGACCATCCGCACGGCGGAGGAGAGGGACGGGCCAAGGGAGGGCGCCATCCCGTCAGTCCCGAGGGCATCCCCACCAAGGGACATAAGACGAGAAAGAACAAACGGACGCAGGTCTTCATCGTCCGGAGAAGGAGTAGATAGCCATGAGCCGGTCCGTCAAGAAAGGCCCATTCCTCGATCTCCATCTAAGAGATAAGGTCCTGGCGACGCGCTCCGTGAAGGAGCGGAAGGTCATCAAGACCTGGTCCCGCCGTTCGACCATCATCCCCGAAATGGTCGGGATGACGATCGCCGTGCACAACGGGAGAAAGTTCATCCCCGTTTTCGTCAGCGAGAACATGGTCGGGCACAAGCTGGGGGAGTTCTCCCCGACCCGCACCTTCAAGGGCCATACCTCCAGGGCGGCCAAAGCCGTCAAGATAGGCAAGTGAAATGAAAGAGGACAATTTCGTGTCACACGCCATCGGCCGATATATCCGGATTTCTCCCCAGAAGGCGCGGCTGGTGGCCGACCTGGTCCGCGATCGGTTCGTCGGAGAAGCTCTGACCATCCTCCGTTTCTCGAAGAAGAAGAAGGCCAGCCAGATCATCGAGAAGGTTCTCCGTTCGGCCATCGCCAACGCCCAGCAGAAGGTTCCCAACCTCGACGTCGACAACCTCTACATCGGCCGGATCCATGTCGATCCCGGCCCTCAAATGAAAAGGATCCGGCCGGCCCCGCAAGGCCGGGCTTTCCGCATCCAAAAAAAAATGAGCCATGTGCATGTCTACTTAGAAGACAGGAAAGGGAGATAGACAGTGGGGCAGAAAACTCATCCGCTCGGATTTCGCTTGGGATTCAACAGGACGTGGTCTTCCCGGTGGTTCTCCAGAGGGTCCGATTACAGCCGGCTCGTCCACGAGGACCTGAAAATGAAGAAGGACATCAAGGAGAAGTATTATCACGCCGGAATCGCCGAAGTCATCGTCGAGCGGGTGGGTCCCAAGATCCGGATTATCATCCACACCGCCCGGCCCGGCATCATCATCGGACGGGGCGGGAAAGAGATCGAGAGCCTGAAGAATTATCTCGAGACGATCGCCAAGCGGGAGGTCTACGTGGACATCCGCGAGGTCGACAAGCCCGAGACCAACGCCCTGCTGGTCGGTGAAGGCATCGGAGTCCAGCTCGAAAAGCGGATCGCCTATCGGCGGGCCATGCGCAGGGCCGTGGAATTGTCATTGAAGATGGGCGCCAAGGGGATCAAGGTGATGTGCTCCGGCCGCCTCGGCGGGGTCGAGATCGCCCGGTCCGAATGGTACCTCAAGGGACAACTGCCCCTCCAAACCCTGCGGGCCGACATCGACTATGCCTTCACTCAGGCCTTCACGACCTACGGCCAGATCGGGATCAAGGTCTGGATTTACCGCGGAGATCTCGAAAAGGCCAAAATGACTTCGCAGACCGTCGAGGTGGAGGAGATCTGATCATGTTGATGCCGAGTAAAGTCAAGTACCGCAAGAGCCAGCGGGGCCGGATGCGCGGGAAGGCCGGCCGGGCGGCCGAGCTGTCCTTCGGCGAATTCGGTTTGCAGGCGCTCGAACCGTGCTGGCTGACCGCGCGCCAGATCGAGGCGGGCCGCATCACCATCACCCGGCACATGAAGAGGCGGGGGAAACTCTGGGTCCGGGTTTTTCCCTGGAAGCCCGTCACCAAGAAACCGACGGAGGTCCGGATGGGAAAAGGGAAGGGCGATCCCGAGTTCTGGGTCGATGTCGTCCGCCCCGGGCGCATCATCTTCGAACTCGAAGGCATCCCGGACGGCGTCGCCAGGGAGGCGATGAGGTTGGCCGCCCACAAGTTGCCGATCAGGACCCGCTTCGTGTCGAGAGAGGATCGAGAACTGAGATGAGAGCGCGAGAACTAAGGGAATTGACCGATGACGAGCTCCTCCAGAGAGAGAAAGAGCTGACCGACCAGCTTTTCAAGCTGCGGTTCCAGCACACCCTGGGTCAGGTGGAGAACGCCATGAAGCTGAGGAACATCCGGCGCGACCTGGCCCGGATCAAAACCATCGTCAAAGAGAAAGAAAAGGGCCGGAGAAAGGATTAGCGATGGAAGCGAAGAGCTCCCCGAGAAAGACAGCCAAGATCGGTGTCGTCGTGGCCAAGAAGATGATGAAGACCGTCACGGTTCAGGTCGAGCGGCAGGTCCGCCATCCGCTCTACAAGAAAATCATCCGAAGGCGGAAGAAGTTCTTGGTCCACGACGAGTACGGGAAATGCAAGGTGGGAGACGTCGTCCGGATCATCGAGACGCGGCCCATCAGCAAACGCAAGCGCTGGCGGGTCACCGAGATCATCGGCCTGTCCGCCGCCGAGGTCGAGCCTGAAGTCGAGGAGATGAACCCATGATCCAGATGCGAACGATGCTCAAGGTGGCCGATAACTCGGGCGCCCGGGTGATCATGTGCATCACTCCTCAAGGGGGCGGCGTCGGCCGTCTGGCCTCTTTGGGCGACATCATCTCGGCGACGGTGAAGGAGGCCGAGCCGGAAAGCAAGATTCCCAAGGGCAAGGTTATCCGAGCCGTCGTCGTCAGGACCAAAAAAGAGATCCGCCGCCGGGACGGCTCTTATATCCGGTTCGACGACAACGCCGCCGTGATCATCGACAAGGCCGGAGAGCCCGTGGGAACCCGTGTTTTCGGTCCCGTCGGCCGGGAGCTCCGGGAGCGCAAGTTCATGAAGATCGTCTCGCTGGCTCCGGAGGTCATCTGATGAGCAAGATGGCGCTGAAAAAGGGCGATATCGTGATCGTCACAAAAGGGAAGGACAAGGGGAAGACGGGCAAGATCCTGATCATTTACCCCGAGTCGAACCGGATCATCGTCGAGAAGGTCAATTTTGTCAAGGAGTTCATCCGCCCCGACCGCAGCCGCAATATCCAGGGCGGGATCATGGAGAAGGAGGCCCCCCTCTCGGCGGCCAACGTCATGATTTACTGCACGGATTGCGGTCAGGGCGTCCGGATCAGGAAAAAAACGCTGGAAGACGGAAGCCGCATCCGGATCTGTCAAAAATGCGAAATGAGCCTGGAGAAACAGAAGTAAGGAAGACGCGATGAGCCGCCTATATAAAAAGTACAAAGACGAGATCGTTGCCGAGATCCAGAGCGAGCTCGGGATCGCCAACAAGATGGCCGTGCCCCGGCTGGAGAAGATCGTCCTCAACATGGGCGCCGGCGACGCCATCCAGAACATCAAATCCCTGGACGCCGCCAGGGTTGAGCTGGGACAGATCACCGGACAACTCCCGGTCATCGGCCGGGCCCGCAAATCGATTTCGTCCTTCAAGCTGCGCAAGGGACAAGCCATCGCCTGCTTTGTCACCCTGAGGAGCCGGCGGATGTACGAATTTTTCGACCGCTTGGTCAACATTGTTCTCCCCCGGGTGCGGGATTTCAAAGGGGTTTCGCCCAAGTCGTTTGACGGCCGCGGTAACTATACCCTGGGTTTGAAGGACCAGCTGGTCTTCCCGGAGATTGATTACACCAAGGTGGAACGCTCCCGGGGCATGAATATCACGATCGTCACCTCGGCGCGCGATGATCGGGAAGCCCTCGCCCTGTTGAAAAAACTGGGCATGCCTTTTCGTGAGGCCTAACGAAGAAGGAAGGACACCATGTCAACAACATCGGCCTATGCCAAGTCCCTGCGTCAACCGAAATACGCGGTTCGCAAACACCGGCGTTGCCGGATCTGCGGGCGGCCCAAGGGCTATTACCGCAAATTCGACATGTGCCGGCTCTGCCTGCGCGAACTGGCCCTGAAGGGAGAAATCCCCGGCCTGGTCAAAGCCTCGTGGTAGGCCGGCGAAAGGTTCGAACAATGAGTGTAACCGACCCGATTGCAGACATGCTGACGAGAATTCGGAATGCCGCCCGCGTCAAGAAGCGGGACGTGATCATCCCGTCTTCGAAGCTCAAAGTGGAGGTGGCCAAGATCCTCAAGGAAGAAGGCTACATCCGAAACTTCAAGGTGATCGACGACAACAAGCAGGGAGTCTTGAACATCGCCCTCAAATACTCGGACGACAACCAGAGCGTCATTTCCGGACTTCGCCGGGTCAGCCGGCCGGGTTGTCGCCTCTACTGCACCCGGGACTCCGTTCCGAAGGTTCTGGACGGCCTGGGGATCGCCGTCATCTCGACCTCGCGGGGGATGATGACCGGCAAGCAGTGCCATGAGCGGGGAGTCGGAGGAGAGATCCTGTGCTATATCTGGTAGCGTCGCCGGAAGGGAGAGCCTGAAGATGTCGAGAGTCGGACGGAAGCCGATAGCTGTGCCCGAGGGGGTGGAGGTGAAGATCCACGCCGATCGGATCGAATTCAAGTCATCGAAAGGGAAGCTCGAGTCGCCCATGTTCCCGGGAATCCGAGCGGAACTGGAGGACAAGAAACTCGTTTTCACCAGGAAGGATGATTCCAAGACGTTGCGGACCAACCACGGCCTGGTCAGAAGTCTGGCCAATAATGCCCTTTTGGGGGTCACGGTCGGCTTCAGCAAACAGCTGGAAATCGTCGGCGTGGGATACCGGGCCAAGTTGGACAAGGACAGCCTCGAGCTCTCCGTGGGCTATTCCAAGCCCGTTCTCTACAAGATTCCCGCCGGCATTCAGGTTGTCGTTGAGAAACCGACCTTGATCACGGTCAAGGGGATCGACAAGCAGAAGGTCGGTCAAGTGGCGGAGGAGATCAAGCGGTTCCGCCGGCCCGATCCTTACAAGCTCAAGGGAATCCGTTATGCCGGCGAGCGCCTGATCAAGAAAGAACGGAAAGCGGGGGTGGCCGGTGCATAAAGACAAATCCAAGACCCGAAAAAGGATCAAAACGAGGATCCGTCGAAGGATCAGGGCGAAGATCCGCGGAACCGCGGAGAGACCCAGAGTGTTCGTTTTCAAGAGCAACCGCTATATCTATGCGCAGGCGTTCAATGACGACACCGGGACGGTCTTGGTTTCCGCCTGCACGCTGGAGAAAGCCTTCAAAGAGAAGGCCAAGAATGCCAAGAACGCGGCCGGTTGCCGGGATTTGGGTCAGGTCCTGGCCGAGCGCTTGAAGGAAAAGAAGATCGACCGGATCGTCTTTGACCGAGGCACGTATCCGTATCATGGACGGGTGAAAGCCCTGGCCGAAGCCCTGCGAAAGGGCGGGCTCGGGTTCTGAGGTCAGGCCGAGGGAGAAAGAAGGAGGAGAGAAAGTGGACGAGCACAAACCGAAGGGGCCGGGGCCGGGAGAAGAGCAGGAGTTCGAGCTCAGAGATCAAGTCATTTCCATCCGCCGTGTCACCAAGGTCGTGAAGGGAGGGAAAAACCTCAGTTTCTCCGCCTTGGCCGCCGTGGGCGATGAGCACGGGCAGGTCGGCGTCGGCAAGGGGAAGGCCCGGGAGGTTCCCATGGCCATCGCCAAGGCCGTCGAGTCCGCCAAGAAAAGGATGATCCGTGTTCCTCTGGACGGAACGACCATCCCCCATCTCGTCCGCGGGGAAGACGGAGCCGGCACGGTCATCCTCAGGCCGGCATCCAAGGGAACGGGCGTCATCGCCGGCGGAGCCGTCCGGGTCATCGTCGAACTGGCCGGGATCAGGGACATCCTGACCAAGTCCGTCCGCAGCAACAATCCTTTCAGTGTCGCCAACGCCACGGTCAACGCCTTGAGACAACTCCGCAATCCGGAGGAGGTCTCCCTAAAGCGCGGCAAGACGAAGGAAATGATATGGCAGTGAAAAAGAACCCGGTAGCCAAGGAAGAAAGCGGTCAGCGCCAATGGCGCATCACCCTGGTCCGGAGCCTGATCGGCTATCCCCGGAGGCAGAAGGAAACAGCCAAGGGACTGGGATTGAGGAAGATCAATTCCCAGGTCGTCCGTCCCGACAATCCCGAGATCCGGGGGATGATTGAAAAGATATCCCATCTCGTCAAAGTGGAGGTCGAGGAGAAATGAACCTGAGCAATCTGCATCCGGCCGACGGCTCGAGGAAACAGGACAAGCGGCGGGGTCGCGGCCCCGGCTCCGGGCTGGGAAAGACGGCAGGACGGGGACATAAGGGTCAAAAATCCATCGCCGGCTACTCCCGGAAAAAGGGTTTCGAAGGCGGCCAGATGCCGCTGCACCGGAGACTGCCGAAAAGGGGCTTTACGAATATTTTCAGGACGGCCTTTACGGAGATCAACCTTGACCAGGTCACCAAACTGGCCGGACAGGAGATCGGTCCCAAAGAGCTTTTTGCGGCCGGCCTGATCAAGAAAGAGACGGAGAGAGTCAAGATCCTGGGACGGGGAGAGATCTCCGTCTCGAAGACAATACAGGCCCATAAGTTTTCCCGGTCCGCCCAGGAAAAGATCGAGAAAGCGGGCGGCCAAGCCGTGGTCATTGGAAACCCATAATGTTAGACAGCATCAGAAATATCTTCAGCATTCCCGAGCTCAGGAGAAGGGTGCTCTTCACCCTGGCCCTCCTGGCTGTCTACCGGATCGGCGCCCAGATCCCGAATCCCGGGATCAGCGCCAGCGCATTGGCCGAGTTTTGGCAGACTCAGCGGGGAACGATCTTCGGATTTATCGATCTGTTCTCCGGGCGGGCCATGTCCCGGATGACCATCTTCGCCCTGGGCATCATGCCCTACATCAGCGCGTCCATCATTCTTCAGCTGCTCCAGGTCGTTTGGCCCTATCTGGAGAGGCTGTCCAAAGAGGGTGAGCTCGGACGCAAAAAGATCACCCAGTACACCCGCTACGGCACGCTCCTGATTTGCTTCATCCAGGCCATGGGGATCGCTGCGTTTCTGCAGAGCCTGACGAGCCCCGGAGGCGCCCGGATCGTTCCCAATCCGGGGATCGGTTTCCAGATGCTGACCGTTCTCACCCTTACGACGGGGACGGTGTTCATCATGTGGCTCGGGGAGCAGATCTCAGAGCGAGGCATAGGCAACGGCATCTCGTTGATCATTTTCGCCGGGATCGTAGTCGATATGCCGCGCGGACTGCAGAGCATCGTTTCGGGGCTGAGGACGGGGAACATGGACCCGCTGCGGGTCATCTTCCTCCTGGCTCTGATGCTCGCGGTCATCGCCATCATCGTCTTCGTGGAGAGGGGCCAACGGCGTCTCCCCGTCTCCTATGCCAAAAGGGTCGTCGGCCGGCGCGTTTACGGCGGCCAGAGCACCCACCTTCCCCTCCGGGTCAATACCGGAGGAGTCATCCCGATCATCTTTGCGGCTTCGATCATCACCATTCCCCAGACGATCGCCCAGCTGATCAAGGTCCCCGCTTTCCAGAGGATCTCCGAGCAGTTCAACCTCGGCATGCCGCTCTACAACCTGCTCTATGTCGCCGCGATCATTTTTTTCACCTATTTCTATGTGTCCATCGTCTTCAACCCCGTGGACGTGGCCGACAACCTGAGGAAGTACGGCGGCTTCATCCCGGGGATCCGGCCGGGCAAGAACACCTCGGATTTCATCGATGCCACGCTCTCGCGTCTCACCCTGATCGGCGCCATCTATCTGGCGGCGATCGCCATCCTGCCCGAGTTCTTGATCACCGGGTTCAAGGTTCAAGCGCTTCCCTTTATCGGCAACTTCCTGGAGGCGAACCTGCCGCGTTGGTTCACTCAGGGATTGAACGTCGATTTCTATTTCGGCGGGACCTCCATCCTGATCGTCGTCGGCGTGGCCATGGACACGATGCAACAGATTGAAGCCCAGCTGGTGATGAGGCATTACGACGGCTTCATGCGGCGCAGCCGGCTCAAGGGGCGGAGATAGCCGATGAGGATCATTCTCTTTGGGGCTCCCGGAAGCGGGAAAGGAACGCAGGGGGACCTCATCTCCCGGCGCTATAAATATCCCAAGATCTCCACGGGCGATCTCCTTCGCCGGGCGGTCCGGGAGGGAACGGATCTCGGCAAAAAGGCCGAAGCGCAGATGAACCGGGGAGCGCTGGTCAGCGACGATATCGTCGAGGGGCTGGTCCGGGAAAGAATAACCGCCCCGGATGCCCGCAAAGGCTATCTCTTGGACGGATTCCCGCGCAATCTGGACCAGGTCCGCAGCCTCGAGGCCATGGATGGGGGCCGGCCGGAGCTGGCCATTGAAGTGGACGTCGACAGACGCGTCCTCATCGAGCGTCTGCAGAGCCGGCGGACCTGCCGGTCCTGCGGCGCGATCTTCAACCTCCTTCTCAAAAGGCCCGGGATCGAAGGACGGTGTGATGTTTGCGGCGGAGAGCTCTATCAGCGGGCGGACGACCGGCCTGAGGTCATCGGAAAGCGGCTGGAGGTTTATGAGGAGGAGACCCGGAAAATCAAGAATCACTACCGGGAAAAATCCGTTTACCGCCGGGTGGACGGTTCCGGACCGGTGGAGGCCGTATTCGCCCGGATCTCGGAAATCCTGGAGCGGGAGAATGTTGGAAGAGAGCGGGAACAGGATCGGAGATGATCATCTATAAGACGCCTCAGGAGGTCGCGGCCATGAGGGCCAGCAATCGGATCGTGGCTCGGATCCTGGAGGAATTGAAAGCGCTCGTCCGGCCCGGGGTGAGCACCCGGGAACTCGACGCTTATGCGGAGAACCGGGCCAGGGAAATGGGCGCGAAGCCGGCCTTCAAAGGCTACCGCGGATATCCGGCCTCGCTGTGCACCTCGGTCAACGAGGAGATCATCCACGGCATCCCCTCCTCCCGGGTCCTGGAGGAAGGGGACATCGTCGGCCTCGACTTCGGCGTCGTTCATGATGGCTTTTACGGGGACGCGGCTGTGACCGTCGGTGTCGGCGCGATCAGCCCCGAGGCGCAAAGGCTCATCGCCGTCGCCGAAACGGCCTTCTTCAAGGGAATCGCCCAGATGAAATCGGGAAACCGGATTTCGGATATCTCCCACGCCATCCAGACGTATGTGGAATCCGAGGGTTTTTCGGTCATCCGGTCCTTTGTCGGGCATGGCATCGGGCACTCCCCGCACGAGGAACCGCAGGTGCCCAACTTCGGCCTTCCCGGGCGGGGTCCCAAGATCAAGGAAGGGCTCACCCTGGCTATCGAGCCGATGATCGCCGCGGGAGACTGGCGGGAGGAGATTCTCGAAGACGGCTGGACGGCGGTCACTAAGGACAGGAGTCTTTCCGCGCACTTCGAGCACACCGTTGCGATGACCTCCGGCGGTGTGGAGATACTCAGTCTGGGAGAGCCGGATGATCCGGCGGATATGTCGCCAGAGGTGAAACGCCATGCCTAAGCAGGATGTCTATGAAGCGGAGGGAACGGTCCTGGAGACTCTTCCCAACGCGATGTTCCGGGTCGAGCTGACCAACAAGCACCGGATCCTGGCCCACATCTCGGGAAAGATGAGGAAGCACTTCATCCGCATCCTGCCCGGAGACCGGGTTCTGGTCGAGCTTTCTCCCTATGACCTCACCAAGGGGCGAATCACCTACCGTTTCAAGTAAAGGAAAGACCGATGAAAGTCAGAGCGTCCGTCAAGAAAATATGCCGAAATTGCAAGATCGTCAAACGCAAGGGCGTCATCCGGGTGATTTGTGTCAACCCGAGACATAAGCAAAGACAAGGTTAAGCGAGGATCACATGGCGAGAATAGCAGGCATCACGCTTCCTCCGGAAAAAAGGATCGAGATCGGACTGA
The DNA here is from genome assembly GCA_016934895.1 of Candidatus Aminicenantota bacterium. GTDB lineage: Bacteria > Acidobacteriota > Aminicenantia > Aminicenantales > UBA8522 > UBA8522. The sequence continues at coordinate 1,384 of JAFGRZ010000330.1, read as the reverse complement.
CCTATATCTTCGGGATCGGCCGCTCCAAGTCGGCTAGAATCCTCGAGGAGGCCAAGATCGACAAGAACAAGAAAGTCAAGGTCCTGACCGAGGATGAGGTCAACAAGATCCGTCAGATCATTGAGAAGCGTGAGAAGATCGAGGGAGACCTCCGCAAAGAGGTCAGCACCCACATCAAGAGGCTGGTCGATATCGGTTGTTACCGGGGGATGCGTCACAAGAGGAGACTGCCGCTTCGCGGCCAGAGGACCCGGACCAACGCCCGCACGCGGAAAGGACCCCACGGTCATTCCATCCGGAAGATCAAAGCCCCGTCAAGCTAAAGAGAGGAAGAGCCCATGGCCAAGGCAAAAACCAAGAAGAAGAAGATCCGCAGGGAAATCGGGTTCGGAGTCGCCCACGTCCGGTCGACCTTCAACAACACGATCATCACCATCACCGATCATGAGGGCAACTCGCTTTGCCAGACGAGCTCGGGGACGGCCGGTTTCAAAGGAGCGCGCAAGGGCACCCCTTTCGCGGCCCAGCTGGCGGCCAAAGAAGCGTCGACAAAAGCGCGGGACCTGGGAGTGAAGTACGTCGATGTCCGGATCTCGGGACCCGGAGCCGGCCGCGAATCGGCCATCCGGGCTTTGCAGGCCTCAGGTCTGGAGATCAAGTCGATTCGCGATGTCACACCCATCCCCCACAATGGCTGCCGGGTTCCCCGGCGGAGACGGGTTTGAGGAGATGATCCGGGAAGGAGAGCAAGATGTCAAAAGACAGTGATTCTGTATGCCGACAGTGCCGGGTCGAAAAAACCAAGCTGTTTTTAAAGGGAAATAAGTGCCTTTCGGAAAAGTGCCCCGTGGAGCGCCGCGGCTACGCGCCGGGACAGCACGGACGGGCGCGCAAGCGCATCCTCGGCTACGGGCTCCAGCTCCGGGAAAAACAGAAGCTGAAGAGGTATTACGGTATGACCGAGCGCCAGTTCCGCTTGTTCTTCAAGCGGGCCGATCAGCAGAAAGGCGTCACCGGAGAAAACCTTCTCACCATGCTCGAGAGACGGTTGGACAATGTCGTTTTCATTACGGGATTTGCCCGTTCACGCCACCATGGACGGCAGTTGATCGGACACGGCCATTTCATGGTCAATCAAAGGAAGGTCACAGTGCCGTCCTTCATCGTCAAAGAAGGAGACGAGGTCAGGTTTCGGCCGCGATCGGCTCAGACGGAGAATGTCAAACAGGTTATCGGCCAGAACAGGAACAAGACCGTTCCCGGCTGGATCACGGTCGACTGGGAGGGCATGAGCGTGAAGATCGCCGCGCTGCCGACCCGTCAAGACGTGACGTTCCCCGTCGAGGAACACTATATTGTCGAGCTTTATTCCAAATAGCGGGAG
>JAFGRZ010000329.1 GCA_016934895.1 Candidatus Aminicenantota bacterium | reverse complement strand
CTCCGGCCGGCGCATGGTATCGTGAGCCGGCCGGATGGAATGTGCGCCAGGAGGGATGAGCGATGAATATCGCCTTTAGCCAAATTGCGGTGCTCGGGTCTGGAATTCTGCTGTTGATCGGATGCATCGCCATTTTCTTGGGGAAATTTCCGGAGGTCGGAGTGGCGGCGCTGGCCCTGTTTATCGCGCCACCGTCATCGAAGCGGACGCCTATCGGGTGGGAGAGGAGGGAGGTAACGTCATGACCGACAATATCAATTTCAAGGTCATCGACCTGGGCGTCTTTATCATCGCCAATCTGGTGAATCTTCTGCTGGTCGGGATCTTCCTTTCGCGCCCCAGGGGACTGAACAAGCTCGAATATGTGCTCGGATTAGTCATGGTTTTCTTGATTATTCCTGTTTTCCTGGCCGCGCTCTTAAACGCGCTTGCAAAGCGGGAATGGTGGACCTTCGTTCTGCCCTCGCTCTTGATCCTGTTCCTGGTGATCGAACTGCTGTTCGATTATATCTTGAAACTCGATTTCAGAAGCACGTCCTTGCTCTGGCCGTATCTCGCCGTTTTCTATGTGGCCCTGGGGGCTATGATCGGCTACTCCTTCCTGATCAAGAAAAGCTTCGGATATGTCACCCTCGCCACCTATTTTCTCAGCCTCCTGGCGACCTGGTATTCCTACTCCAAGGTCGGCCACGGCTAGATCAAGGGGTCAGGTCTCAACATTCAACAAATCGCCCGGCTGAGAAGATAAGAGGGAGACCTGGGGGAAGCCCGCAAACTGGATGGCCATTTGAAATCCCGTTTTTCTAAAGGGTCCAATCGTGACTGTCAATACGAGTATTTGTTAATTGTTAAGACCTGACCCCTTATTCTTCTTGCTTTCCTGGTGCCACACGGGTTTCAATGTCCACAGCTGGGTCCAGGCCAAGACAAAGACAGAGGCCGAGCTGAAATATTCATAGGACAGGACGGCGCATCGTCTCTTCCCGGCTTATTCACGGGCCGGGATGGCCGTATCAATATCTCCAGCTGATGAGATCCGCTCCCGGCGGATGGTTTTTCAGCATCCGTTCCACCATCCGGGGAGCGTACATTTGCTGGTATCTTAGCCGGGAAATGGCATTCGGACGGTGGTGGTCGCCGTTCCAGCAATGCTCGGCCCGGTCGCCGTAATCGATGTCACCTTCATAATACGGATCCTTGGTGCTTTCCAGGAAATCTTCCATCCAATAGACGGCGTTGTTCAGATACCAATTGTCCATATCTCCGCAGTAGATGTGGATTTTGCCTCTCAGTTTAGGCCCTAGTGTCGCCCAGTCCCGTTTCATGATTTCAAGAAGGTCGTAGTTTTCTTTCCAGTACTGCGCCACCTCTTTGTCAATCACGCCGGTTTTCTTATCCCAAATCGGGTCCGGGTATCCATTTTCTCCCGGCGGCGAATAGACGGCATTATAGACGTCCAGTGTCCCGCCCGAGCGGCTGTTGGTTCCCAAGACCAGCTCCAGCTGGTTCAATTCTTCCATGGTATTGGAGAGTTCGCCCAAATAGTTGCGGTTGCCCGGCCGGGGTGTGCGTTTCCATCGGCTGTCCAGATAATACGCATTCTCGTGGTTGTAAATATCGACAATGAAGAAGGATCTAAAAGTGATGGAATCGGGGCAGGCCGAAAAACAGGCATTGAAATCATCCGGATAGAAGACCTGGGCCGCCAGTGCTTCCCAGCCTCCGGTCGACCCGCCGTAGACAAAACGGGCCCAGCCTTCCCCGATGCCCCGGTATTTTTTTTCGATATAGGGGACGAGCTCGTACATGATGGCGTCGCCGTACGGACCCAGATTGGCGGAGTTGACGGCATAGGAATCATCAAAATACGGATTGGCATGCTGAATGGTGATCAGGATCATCCGCGGCGTGTCGGAAGCCGTCCAATACTGATAGAATTTGTAGGCATATTCCTGGACCGTGCGGTTGTAGCCCTCCCAATCAAAGCGGGCGCTGTAATCCGGCTTCAAATCGGGATCCGGCGGCTCTTCCCGGAAAAGATCAAACAGGTAGGGATTGCGGTAATGGCCGTGGTTGATCACCAGGGGATAATGAGCCTCCGGATGGTCCTCAAATCCGTGCGGAAGAAGAACATGGGCTCCCAGATAAATATCCCGCCCCCAATATTCGCTCAGCAAATCGCTTCGCATCTTTTCAACCTTGATATAGTCGGTTTCCTCGGGCAGGGCGGCTTCTGGGATTTTTTGATCGAGAACGATGTCAATAGTATCATTCTTGCCGGGATCTATGGTTACGGTTTCAGGCGTGCTGTACAGATTCCCGGGTTTAAGGTTCCATTGTTGCCCCTCACCTTTGTCAGGGGGAAGGCTTAATGTCCGGCCGTCATGAAGCACGAATGTTTCGTAGCGGTTCAGCATAGCCTGCACCTGGTATTCACCGGGGGGGATATCTTTCAGGCCGGCGACCGGGTAACCAAAGACCGACCCGTCGATCACAGCCGGTTCGCCCGGATCAAGGCCGTCGACATCCATTCCGAAAATAATCTGGGTGTCCGGACCGGTGCTGATTTGGAATCTGGGTTCGCGGCTTTTGTCGTCCGAGATCATAAGCAGAAGCCGGCCGTCAAGAGGAATTTTTTCGACGGATTCAGGAAAAACCACGGAAAAGCGCGGCGAAATGTTCTGTCCGTCTTTTTGCGATCGGCAGCCAGGCCATAAAGACACGAGAATCATCAAAAAAAACGCCATAAAGGTCAGGCCTAATTTCCTTCGCATTTTTTTGGACCTCCGGAGAATATAAATCGCAGCTCACGAGATGTCAAATTGAATTGGGGACTGTTCATGACGGGTCAAAAAGATGCCGAGATCAAAAGGTCGGGTCTCAACACTCAACAGATTGCCCGGGGCTCAGCCAAGCGTGATAATATCAACTTGACAAATCATATTATCAAGTGTTAATATCGTCCCGATGAGGGGTCGACATGGCGATTCATGAAGAGGTCCTGAAGGCGGCGCAGCGGATCTGCCGCGAGCGTGGGGAAAAGGTCTTCTATGTCGTGGATGTGGTTCGCGCTCTGCCTCACCTGAAGGAGAGCTCCGTCCGTACCCACATTGTGAGCCGGTGCTGCGTCAACGCGCCCATAAACCATCCTCATAGGTGGCCCTATTTCCGGCGCCTGGCCCGCGGTAAATACCAGATTCTGCCGGCCTGGCGGGCCGAGCGTAAGCCCCAGGCTCGGGTTGAAGAGAGCCCGGCAACATATGTTAAGTCCGGCGCTCTTCATGACACGATCCATATCGCCGTCCGCCGGTCGGCCGGTTTTTATATAGCCGAGGGCTTGGAGCTGGCGCTGGTGACCCAAGGGAGGTCGCTCGACGAGCTCGTGGCGAACCTGAAAGAGGCGATCCGTCTTCATCTCGAGGGCGAGGATCCAGGCGTTTTCGGACTCACGAGGTCGCCGAGGATCGCCCTGACTTATGAGGATTACCTCTCTGAAGATGACAAGGCTTAAGCGCCTGTCGGCCAGGCAGATCCTCCGGATCCTTCACGGCTTCGGCTTCTCGGTGGAATCGGTGCGCGGCAGCCACGCCAAACTTAAGCGCAAGGCCGAAGGAGGACCGCCTCAGATCCTGACTGTTCCGCTCCATCGTGAGCTCGCCCCGGGCACGATCCAGGCGATCTATCGACAAGCGCTCCGATTCGTCCCGGAGGCGGATCTCCGCGCTCATTTCTATGGGAAAGATTAGCCTGATGGGGTTTTCGAGGAGAGATCAAGGGGTCAGGTCTCAACATTCAACAAATCGCCCGGCTGAGAGGAGAAGGGGGAGACCTGTCCCCTCGTAACTACCAAAGACTACTCATTGCTTCGCCCCGACTTTTTCAGTTCGGGCAGGAAGTTCCGCATGACCCAAACGTCCGCGTCGGTATCGTGATTGACATTGCTGCCGAAGGCGATCCGCCGTCCGTCCGGGTGAACGGTCGGTCTGTCTCCAAGCCTTTGCTCGAGCACAATTTCCAGGGACTCTCCACCTTCCGCGGGCACCCGGAATAGGATGCTCCCTTTGTCTTCGCTGCGCCATCCGACGAGGATGGCCTTCCCGTCGGGCATCCACTCTGGAGCCAAGACCATCCACTCGCTACGAGTCAGTTGATCGAGTCTTTGGACAACACGAGGGGTTCCTCCGCCGGCCGGAATAACAGATAGAGCGAGGGGGTGGGTGATCGTGGCCAGCCACTTCCCGTCCGGTGAAGCGGCAACCCCGAACGGGAAGTGGATTCCAGACGTTCGATAGAGTTCACGCTCGTCTCCCGTCAGAAGGTCCCGCGCAAGGATTCTAGAGATCTCCTCCTTTGTGTCTCTCCTGACATAATAAAGGCGCCGGCTATCCGGCGAGAATTCATGATTGCCGATCCGGACATCAGGAGGATTCTCAAGCAGGGTGGTGATCTTGCCCGTATCCAGGTTGACGAGGTAAAGCCCGTTCAATATGCTCCCCGTCCTATGACCGGCGACGGCTATCGTCCGGCTGTCGGGGGACCACCTGGGACCGGCCACGGCGCGGATACCGACGCGGACAAACTCATCCATGAACACCCGTTCGCTGCCGCTCTCTAGGGAGCAAATGCAAAGGGCGTTGGCGCGGTTCGTCGGGAAGACCATGCTGCCGCGCCTGGAGACGTAGGCCAGCGATTTTCCGTCCGGCGAGTACCGGGGGTTCATGTTCGATCCTTCATACCGCTCGATGGCCTTCACAGGCGGAGCAAGGACGGTCCCCGTTTCGAAATCGATTCTGGCCTCATACACGTCCCGGGCCACCTTGACGTCGGCGTAATAGAACGAGCCGTCCTTCGCGAACCCCAACGGCGCGATCCGCCCGACGGAAGGTTTCACGCTCATGGGAGTCCCTTGAGCCTTGCCGTCCGCTACCTGAATCGCCCATAAACCGAGAGTCCCGGATCTGTCGCTGAGAAACAGGATCCAACGGCCGTCGGGAGACCAACCGAAGACGCGCTCGTCCGCGGGATGCTGAACGAGCGGCGTCTCTCCGCCTCCCTTCATGTCCAGGACGAAGATGTCCGAAGCCGCGACCTTTCCCGGCATCCGGCTGTAGGTAACATAGCGCCCGTCGGGCGAAAAATGGATCTCGCCTTGAGCTGTTTCAGGCTCAAGGGTCTTGAGAATCCTTGGAGAGCCTCCCTCGGCCGGAACGAGAGCGAGCTCCACCCCCTCGGTCCGGCTGATGGTGGCCAGGATGTGCTCGCCGTCGGGAGACCAATCCTGCGGCGCCACCCAGACGTCTTCGGATTCGTCCTTGAAGAGGATCCTCGGCTTCGGGTCGTCCACGGTCAGAATCCGCAATTGTGTGCCCGTTCCATACTGCCAGCCATAGGCGAGCTGCTTTCCATCGGGCGACCATCTTGAATTGAGCGCATATTGAGCCGGCTGATCCCATGTGCCATCGTCGGTGAGCAGCCTTCTCTTGCGCGCCTTGATGTCGACAGCCGCCAGGTTCCCGGACTCCCAATCCGTGCAGGTCATGGACTTCCCGTCGGGTGAAGGAGCATGCGAGAAAACCCCGTGCACACCGGTCCCCACCAGTCGGGCAACGAAGGCCGATTCTTTGTCCTCTGCAGCCGGCTTCGCCAGTGCGGCCAAGCGGCTCCGGGCCACATCGGCCTCATCGGACTGGTCGGCGTACTCGCGCACCAGCCGCTCGTAAGCT
>JAFGRZ010000328.1 GCA_016934895.1 Candidatus Aminicenantota bacterium | reverse complement strand
TAGGGTTGGAAGTCAATCGCTCCGTCCGGGCTGAGCCTTTTCGTCTTGCCGTCGGCCAGGGAGATGGTAAAGATATTCGGCCTTCCATTCCATCTCGCGTCGAAGGTGATTCGCTTCCCATCTGGAGCCCAGGAGATGTGATGGTCGCCGGATAAACCTGTTTCCAAGAGAGCGGCCTCGCCTCCATCGGCTGGAATCAGCCAGATCTTCGGTTCACCGCTTCTCAAGGAGGCGAAGGCCAGCATTTTTCCGTCCGGGGACCACCTGACATGATAATCATTGGCCGGATCCTTGGTGACCTGCCTGATATTCTCCTCCAGCGGAAGTGAGGCCACAGAAGAAAACATCATCGCTGTTCCCAGTGACATCCATAGAACAGGCCTCCTCGAAAAGAACAACCAAGAGGATACTCGCTTCAACATATCAGCCTCCATATTCTCATTCAAAAGGTTGGGCCTTTATTCAGACGTCATCTCTTTTGGATTAAAAATGACCTACACAAACCTGAAATCATCGTTTTTTGGAAATCAATATGGCTCTTCTTTAATTCAAGCCTTTAAAACGATTGTCCCCTCTTAACTCTGGAACGAAATGTTATAAGGGGTGGTGATATCATCCACTAGATCCAACGTGCCGATAAAGGCGTGTGATTAGGGATTTTCGCCGTCGGAATGAATCATGCCGTCGACAAGAGCCTGCAACTGCGTTGCCAGCCTGTCTCCGGCGCCCTTGAGATTCTCCAAGACCTCCTGACTATTTCGATGGTAGTCTCTGCGTGTCAATCCTTCGAAGACAATTTTTTTCCCCGCGCTTTATAAGTCGCTGGCGAACGAGAAATGCTGGGAGACGACAACCCACTTGCCGTCCCGCTTCTCCACCACGCCCGTCCAGCGGGTATTCTCCCAAGTCGCGGGTTCGCCCTTATAGGTGTTGATATCGTCCAGGATGCAGAAAAACCAGGCGACCTCCCCGCAGCGGGCGAATTTGATCTCCAAGTCCTTCAGCTCGTGCCGGACATACTTGAAGTCCGGGCTCATCCAGAAGGGAACGTTTTGCTTGACGTCCTCGAAGCGCTTGATAATTCTTTTCGTGGGCGTCACGCTGATGTAATCCTCGTCGTTGGCGATCGAGCCGTAAAACAACTCGAGGTTTTTGTCCTTCGCCCAGCCGATCACCGAGCTGATGACTTGGGTGATCTCCTGCTTTTCTGCCTCCAGGTCGCCCGCTTTGCGCTCGTCATTCCCCGGGCGCGCCTTCTCGATGACATCGGCGCGGACCCAATAGGCGTGGCTCTCGCCGTCGCGCTGGCTCAGGAAGAAAAGAAACTTGCCGTCGGCGGTGACGATCGGGCAGAGTTCAATCGACGGGCTGTTGACCTCCGGTCCCAGCTTGACGGGCTCGGACCAGGCGCCGTCCTTCCCGCGGAAGCTTACCCAGAGGTCATACTGGCGCTCGAAGACGAGATAGCTTCCGTCCGGCGCGATAAAAGGCGTCTGCTCTCCCGCCGCGGAGTTGATGGGCTTGCCCAGGTTGACCGGCTTTTCATATTTTCCGCCGGAGAAGCGGGCCAGATAGATATCTTGCATGCCGAGGCTGTCGGGCGCCTGTCCCGCGAAGTACAGATTGTTATCCTTGTCCAATGAGAATTCCCAATGCATATCGTGTTTATTGACAGTGGGATCGAGCGGGCGGGGCTCGGACCAGCCGGCGGGTGTCCTTTCGGCGCACCAGATTCGCTCGCTTCTGTTTTGCGTTTCGCCGGGAAGCAGCCGGCGGGAGATAAAATAAATTCTTTTCCCGCCGGGGGAAAAGAACGGAACGTCGTCTTCGCCGTTCGGTCCCGAGAACGGCGCCCAGGCCGGCGCCGTCCACCGGCCGTTTACGCGCTTCATCATCAGCAGGCCGCCGCGGGAATAGATCTCCCCTGGGAAGGCGACCATGGCAGCCCAATAAACTTCGTTCCCGTCCGGCGAGAAAACGGCCGTGCTGTGAAGACCCCAAATTGAGGAGATGATCCCCAGGCCGAACAATTCGGGTTTGTCGCCGGGAGGCGTCTGGCCCAAGTAATCTCCTTCGAGGACCGGAAACCGGATATATGACTTGTCGGCGCCACTTTCCGCGAGCAGTGCCGCCGCCGCCTGCATCCCCCGTTCTTGGGCAACGTTATAAGCCGTTTGGCCCATGACCGACCGGCTGTCGAGGGGAACGCCTCTCTCGATGAGTATCCGGGCGGCGTCCGTCCGGCCGTCCCGGGCAGCATAGTGAAGCGGAGTCCAGCCGAACCGGTCGGGCCGGGCCGGGTCGAATCCTTTCTCGAGGAGGAGGCTGACGATTTCGGCGGACCCGCCCGCCGCCGCAGAATGGAGGAGCCAGACGCCAGAAGGATCGACGGCTTTCAGATCTTGCCCTCTCTCGGTCAGACGCCGGAAGAGCTTCGTCAAGCCCCCGTCTGCGGCTAGGGACAGCAATTCCCCCCAACTCCGCCCACTCTCCGGCAGCTTGGCCCCTTTTTCAAGGAGAAGGTCGACAAACTCGGCCTTGCCCCGCCAGGCGGCCAATTCGAGCGCTGCAGACCCGAATTTGTCAACGGCATTGACCTCCGCTCCCGCTTCGATGAGGATCCGGCCCGTAGCCGCCTGTCCCTCCTGGCGGGCGCAGAGGATGAGGGCCGTGCGATCATAATCATCCCGCGTCTCGAGGACCGCCCCCCTCTTGAGCAGGACGGCCACGGCTTCCCGGCGATCGTTCGTCGCCGCCAAGTGGAGCGCCGTTTTGTGATGTGCGTCCTGGATTTCGAGCTTGGCCCCTTTGTCGATAAAATAATGAATAAGTTCGACGTTTCCTTCTAAGGCGGCGAAATGGAGCGGTGTGTCGCCGTTTTCGTCGCGCGCTTCAAGAAGTTCCGGCGACTTCTCGATAAGCGCTTTGACCGCTTGGATGTCGGCTTTCCGCAACGCATCGAAGATCTCCTGAGATTCCGCCGCGACCGCCAGCATAAAAAAGAAAGCCAAAAATACGGCCCATTTCCTCATGGATGTTCCTCCTTTATAAAGTCATTTCGAGGGATTATGACACACCAAACCGTTTGGGCACGTTCCGGCATCATCTGATCCCTCCCTCGCTCAACAAGAAAGAGTCGCCGGGATTGCCGGCGCACCGGAATGCGTTCGCTTGCTGTGTTCTTCTTTTAATCTGTCCAAGAATACTCCTTTCCAAGGGTTCATGGCCGAAAGCGAAGACAGCCCTCGGCTCGAGTCTGCGGGCCTCGAGATAGGCCTCCCTGATCCCGTGGCCGATCTCGGGCCCGATGCCCGCGGGGCTCCCCAGAAGCAGGATGTCGGGCCGGACGCCGTCGAGCGCCAGGCGGTCGACGACCTCCGCGTCCCTGCGCGGCACCAAATAATTATCGGAGACGCCCGTCAGCCAGACGATGGTCAAGCCGTCGGTTTCAACGACCGTGCAGGAATGATTTCCGTAGGAAGGACGGACTGTGCACTTCAGGCCTCCCACGGTCAGCGTCTCATTCAAACGCGGGAAATGGACGTTCTTCAGATCGAGGCCGGCATATATCCGGTCATAGGCCGGATTCAGGATGAAAGAGAGATGTTCGTTCGTTTTTTGGAGGGCGTAGAGGGGGTTTGAACCATTCAGGGAAAACGGGCGTCCGGCCGGATGGAAATCGCGGTCGACGTAAATGATGGACTTTCCCTGGCCGTGGACTTCGGCAAGAACCTCAGCTGTCACGTGCCCGTTGGCCAACGATTTTTCGGGCGGAGCGGCGCCGATCTCCGAATAGCCGAAGATGAAGAAGACACTCCGAGTGCCGACAGCCCAGCTTCCGTTCTGGAGCTTGATGATCTCCGCTTCCCCTGTCTTCAGGCTCGAGGCGGACGGACTTCTTTCAGCGATTTTGTCGGGACGGCCGGTGTTTTCGGCCCCGTTCTGAACGAGAAGACGCGCTGCCGACAGATGGCCGTAGCGGCGGGCATAATCGAGGGCGGTCAAGCCGCTCTGGTCTTTTTCGTCGACCTTCAGGCCGCTTCGGATAAGGACGTCGAGGACGTCGGCGTGTCCCTCGATGGCGGCCAGGTGGAGAAACGAGCGGCCGAGGTGCTTGTCTTTTTTGAATGGGTCCGCTCCGTTTTTGACCAGGGCCTGCGCTAGGAGGAGGTTGCCGTCCCGGACGGCGATGGAGAGTGGCGTCCGGTCCAGGAAATCCGGCATATCGACGTCCGCTCCGGCCTGGAGGAGATATTGAAAATACTCCTGATTGTTGTTGATGACGGCGAAATACAGGGGCGTGGTCAGGGAATTGCACTGGACGTCGATATCGGCTCCCCGCTCGATCAAGAAGCGACTCATCTCGAAGTTGTCGTTCAAGGAGGAGTGGATCAGGGGCGTGGCCGCGCCGATGGCCCGCGTGTCGATGACCGCTCCCTCTTCCAGGAGCAGGTCGATCATGTCCTTGTCCCCTCTCCAGTTGGCGAAATGGATCGGCGCGCGGAGGTTGTTGTCGCCGACCCTCACCAGCGCGCCTCTGTCGATGAGCCGACGGGCCATCTCCAGATTTCCCGTCGACACGGCGACGAAGAGAGGCGTCCGTCCGGCCCGGTCCATGGCGTTGACGAGCAATGGGTCGGTCTTCAACAACGCTTCGACCTTGTCCGTTAGTCCGCTCTGAACGGCCTGAAAGATATCCTGTTCCTGTCCGAAACACGGTGATGACATCCAGAGAGCTAAAAGGATGATTCCGAATTTATGCATGACGGCTTTCCTTCTTCTTCGATTCTTCCCCGGCGGCTTTGCTATTCATCTCCCGAAACTTGCGGCGTCGTCCTCCCGGGAGACGCAATCGGCCTGAAGTCATCGATGATTTTCCCCGAGATCCAGTAGATATCGCCGCCGCGGGAGAAAAAGACATGCTTGCCGTCGGGAGAAAACGTCGCGTCTCCTTCATCGGCCACCGTGTTGATAGCCGGCCCCATATTCCTGGCTTCCGTCCAGTCGTCCGACGCATCCTTGGAGCTGACGTACAGGTCGTAGCCCCCGAAACCGCCCGGGTTATTGGAGTGAAAGATCATGCATGTCATATCGGGGGAAACACGGGGCGAGCTGACTCGACCCCGGTTGATTTTCCCGCTCAGTTTCACCGGTTCCTGCCATTTCCCGGCGTTCCACTCCGAACAAAAAATCTCCGCAGGCGGCCGGCAGAAGTAGAAACACGGTTCTGCGCTCATAAACGGCTGCACTTCCACGCCTTCCGTGTTGATAGGAAAACCCAGGTTTTTCGGCTCACCCCATTTCCCTTCGACCTTTTCGACGAACCAGATATCGGGCGTCCGCTCCGGTTCGCCGCCTTTGTTTCGGGGTCTGTTCGAGACAAAAAAGAGGGTGTTCCCGTCGGGAGACAGCGAGGGTTCGTTGTTGATATAATCTTTTGAAAACGGCAGGGATTCTGGAGCCGTCCATTGCTCCCCCTCCCGGACGATCCTCACGATCGTATTCAGGTTGTCCGGCGGCTTTCTTTCCCAATAAATGATTTCGCTCAGATCCGGGGAGATGTTCAATTTGGCCTGGTCTCCTTCTTTGGAGACGAGACCGGGAGCGAAAATCTCCGGCGTCATTCCCGGCGGCTTCTGGCCCAGGTACGGGCCAGCGAGTTTGGGAAATTCGCTTTGCTGTGAAGAGGAACTCGAGGCAATAAAAACGATGAGGCATAAAATAAGCGCTGTCCATTTCATCCTGATTCCTCCAAGGAGAAGATCATCTGTCAGTAACGCATCCAGGTAAACGGCGAATAGACGTCCCCGATCACCTGCTTGACGATCGAGGGGGATATGCGAACGGAGAGATCCGAAACACTTTGGATGACGATTCCCGTCTTTTTCTCGGGGAAAAGGACCGCGTAGTTTTCGCAGCCTTCTTCCATCCCGACATGGAAGAGCGCTTCGCCCGCCGGGCTCCGGAAACGGCCCCAGCCGGGCGTCCAGGACAATTGGATATCCTCATTCAGAGTGGTGTCCGGTTTGTTGCGGTCATGCAGGACCTTGCCCGTGACCCGGAGCCGGGGCGTTCGCCAGGCTGCCGCCGTTTCAGGCTTGAGTCCCCGGCCGCTCAGGGCGGCCAGCATGAACTGGGCGTAATCCGATGCGTTGGTTAAGAGAGAGGCGGCGCTGTTGGCCTGAGTCCGGGTCCTCCGGATCAAACGGCCGAGCCCGGCGTCGAGGTCGACGGCGAAATCTCCATCGAAGCGGTCTTCCCAGAGGAACGAGCTCCGGCCCATGCCGAGAGGGTCGAAGATTTTCTCCTTGGCGAGTGCGTTGAGGTCACGGCCGGTCTTCTTTTCGAGCAAGAATTGGAGAAGATAGTAGCCCTCGCCCGAGTAGCTGAAATCCTTGCCGGGATCGAAATGGAAGGTCAGAGGTCCGATCCAGCGTGGCCGCCGCCAATTCGGGAATCCGGCCGAATGCGTGAGGAGGATCGCAGCCGTCAGCTCTCGAAACCTGGCGTCGTCCTTGAGCGAGGCGTACTCACGGTAGGATGTGAAAGGCGGATCGATGAAATCCGCGAGCGGCTGGTCAAGAGCGAGCAGACCTTCGTCCGCCAACCTCATGACCAGATAGGAAAAGACCGGCTTGCTGAGTGAGGCGGCCCGGAGGACCGTCCGGGAATCGGCCGGTTTTCCGGTTTTTCGATCAACGACACCCAAGATGCGTCCGAAGACCGTACGATCGTCCTGGACAACCGCGACCGATAAAGTCGGTATATGGGATGTTTTCATCAATTCGAGCAGGAAGAGCTCGACATCGTCGCCCTTTCGAAGCTCGCCCGTCAGCGTTCTGAACGTTTCATCAGGCCGGGGACCTCCCGACAGATCGGAAGAGTTGAGGCTCCCCGCAAGTGAAATCCCGAAAAGAACCCAAGCGGATAGGACCGCCCGCAATATTGTTTTTTTCATGTATTCATCTCCGTAGTGCCTTCTTGCTAAGGCTGGTCCGCTACACCAATGGAGCGATAGACTTTCCATGAGCTGTCCGTCTGTTTCTTGAGAATCCTCATGATCTTGCCCGTTTCCCGTATCGGCTCCGCTCCCGGCGGAACCATCGTACCCCTGTATGTTCCCCATTCATAAGCCCATTCGCCCGCGATCTCAACTTCCTCAAACTCATGGACATATTCGGTCACCCGCCAACCTTCGGTCTGTTCAAGGTGGGCCTTGAGGTTCCCGGCCACGGTGTCTTTGCCGCGCTGGGGAGCGCCTTGAGCGAGGATGAGGACGACCTCCTCATCCATGAGCGATACAAGAGTCTCATAGTCCCGTTCAAGGGAGGCTTTCATGTCTTTTCGATGGAGTCCCTCGATTTTCAGACGATCCTCGGTTTCCATAGCGACCTCCAGAACTTGTAAAAGGTCTTTAGACCGACAGGCTACCGCCGCCGTGAACCTGCCTCATACCAGGCCTCACTTTTTGCAATTTATTGTATATTACGTTATTGCTTACATTTTGTTTAGAATAAAAGGGGGCAGCCACTCATTTTCTTGGCATT
>JAFGRZ010000077.1 GCA_016934895.1 Candidatus Aminicenantota bacterium | reverse complement strand
TTGACGGTGATGTAGAAGGCGCCCTGGGGCTTGTAGGCGATGACCCCGGGGATATTCAGGAGCCCTTCATAGAGCACATCGCGACGCCGCTGGTACTCCTCTCTGACCGGCTTGAAATAGTCCGTGCCCATCCGGTAAGCGGCCAGGGCGGCTTCCTGTTCGACGCTCGGTGGACACAGCCGCGCCTGGGCCATTCGCAAGACCGCGTCGAAGACATCGCAGTTCCGGGTGATGAAAGCGCCGATGCGGGCCCCGCAGCAGCTGAACCGCTTGGAGATGCTGTCCACGACGATCGTCCGGTCCTCGATGTCGGGGAACTCGAGGATGCTCTTATGGGTCGCCCCGTCGTAAACGAACTCCTTGTAGACCTCGTCGCCGATGAAAAAGAGGTTGCGCTCCTTGACGATGGCGGCGACCCGTCCGAGCTCCTCCTCCGTGTAGACGGTCCCCATCGGGTTGTTTGGCGAACAGAGAAGGATGGCCTTGGTTCGCGGCGTGATCTTGGCTTCGATCTCGGCCCGGGACGGGAGGCGGAAACCATTCTCGACGCGCAAGGGCAGGGGCACGATCTTAATCGAAGCGATCGAGGCATAGCCGTTGTAGTTCGTGTAGAAGGGCTCGGGGATGATGATCTCGTCGCCGGGGTCCCCGGCGACGCTGAAGGCGAACAGGATGGCTTCGGACCCGCCGGTCGTGATGATGACGTTATCGGCGGTGAGCGCGATATTGTACCGGCCGAAGTAATCGGCGATCGCCTGGCGCAGCTCGAGGAACCCCTGGGCGGGCCCGTAGGCGAGAACGGGCTCCTTGAAATCGCGGAAGGCGTCGAAGACGGGCTGAGGTGTGGGGACGTCGGGGTCGCCGATATTGAGGAAGTAAACTTTGATTCCTCTCTTGACGGCGCCATCGGCGTAGGGTTTGAATTTCCGTATGGGCGAGGCTTGGATGGTGCGTCCTCTGTGAGAAATATCCATTGATGAGCGCTCCTTGTGAAATATGAAGACATTTTGATTATGGGACAAGGCAGGGTGTTTTGTCAAAGCACCGGCCGCAGCGGCAAGCATCTCCATATGTGTGATCGGCAACTTGGGAATGGAGAAGCGACCTCGAAGGTTCAGCCTGACCGAGGGGTTTTTTGAGGGAACCGCTCCTTCTTTATTGGCTGAGGCGACGGGCATGGATGAGGAAGTCCGTCGACGACTGAGCGGAGGCCACTACCCCGAGCCCTAGGAAAAAAATGGGAGCGCGGGCTGACGATTCCATGCCCCGAGCTTCTGCGGAGTTCCGCAGCGCCGAGAAAAACGCTTCGGGAACGGCGTTAAGAACCTGAGGGGAACGCTGACATTCCCAAATTGCCGAACCCGTTTATCACACTTTGGGAGATTCTTCCGCCGCGGCGTCGCCTTGCCAAAGCCAGGGGATTTTGCTATGTTTCCCCCAAGACAAAAAAGCCGATGCTGAATGACCCGGCCGCCCTCATCGTCCGAAAAAAAAATTGGAACGGCTACGTCCTGCTCAAACTGAAATCACCGCGGATCGCGCGCCGCTCCAAGCCGGGACAATTCCTGATGGTCCGGGTCAGCGATCAACCCTATCCCCTGCTGCGGCGTCCGCTGAGCGTTCATGCGCGGGACGGGGACTGCCTCGAACTGTTTTTCGCCCGCACCGGCCTGGGAACCGGAATGCTGGCCGGCAAGAAAACCGGGGGAGCGCTCGACATCCTCGGCCCGTTGGGGAAGGGATTCACCCTTCCCAGGGCGGCAAAGGGAAGAACCTTCTGTCTGGTCGGCGGCGGACGGGGGATCGCCCCGCTCTATTTCCTAGCCGAAGAGCTCAAGACAAGGGGCGCCCGCCCGCGCATCTTCTACGGAGGAAAAACGGCGGCCGATGTGCCGCTCCTCAACAAATTGGAACGGCTGAAGGCCGAAATTTTCCTTTCAACGGACGACGGCTCGCTCGGTTTTCGCGGGTTCGCGAGTGCCATGTTCGAGAAGGATCTGGACCGTTCGGCCCGGCCGGACGGGATTTATGCCTGTGGGCCGGATCCGATGATGCAGAAGATCGCCGGGATCGCGGGAGAACGCGGAATCCCGGCCCAGCTCTCGCTCGAGTCGATCATGGGATGCGGGATCGGGGCCTGCTGGGGCTGCGTCCGGAAGATCCGAAGAGGCGGCGACCCCGAGTGGGTCAAGATCTGCGAGGAAGGCCCGGTTTTTCCGGCAAACGAGGTCATCTGGTCCATGGACGAAGAGAGAGCGCACGCAAGGGAGGAAATAATTTTGACAGACAGACAGACAGATAGATAGATAGATAGATAGATAGATAGATAGATAGAAAAGCGAACAAAATGAAATGAAAGAAAAACCGCCCCGGGGAAAGAGGAAAGGCGTGGACCTCTCCGTCGACCTGGGCTTCCTGAAACTCCGCAACCCGGTCATCGCGGCCAGCGGCACATTCGGCTACGGCCTCGAGTTCAAACCTTTCATCGATCTCGACAAGCTGGGCGCGATCGTGGTCAAGGGCTTATACCTCAAACCGCGGCCGGGGAA
>JAFGRZ010000327.1 GCA_016934895.1 Candidatus Aminicenantota bacterium | reverse complement strand
TCGCGGACCGTCGTCCTGGGCCATCTCCAGCGCGGCGGCTCACCGACGGCCGCCGACCGCATCCTGGCGACAGAGCTCGGCGCCCACACGGTCGACCTGATCATGCGCCGGGAATTCGGCCGGATGGCGGCCGTTCAAGACGGGAAGATCACATCCGTCCCGCTCGATGTCGCATCCGGCGGTCCGCGAACGGTTCCCCTCGATCACCATCTCATCGCCGCCGCCCGCTCGATCGGCACCAGCTTCGGGGATTAAAAAGAAAAGGGGACGGTCCTATTTTCTATAACGGCAAAAGCCAATTTATCTGCTCTAACCTCAGAAAATAGGACCGTCCCCTTTTTATCTTCTTTCGATTAGCGGAGGTTCATCTTTTCAAGCCAGTCGCCGAAGCGGGGGTCGTCGCGGAGGGGATCAAGCAGGGGGTCGACTTTCAAATAGAGCTCTTCGGCGTCCTTGGCCGCGTAGGACATCGCCAGGTATTCAAAAGCTTTCTCCTTGTCACCCAGGGCGGCGCTGATCACGGCCAGAGAATAATGGGGGACATAGGATGACTTGGAGCGGTCGAGGAGCGTCTGCAATTCAGCCTCGGCCTTGTCCCGCCTGCCGGAAGCGGCATAAACCAGGGCTTTTCCGAGGGTGCCGTAATTGTCCCCGCCGGAAAGCCCAGCCGCGGCTTCGAATTCCCTGAGCGCCTTCTTCAGCTCGCCCTTCTCCAGGTAGGCCAGCCCGAGGTTAAAGGGAGCCCAGGGTACGCCGCCATCGATTTTCTTGATCTCGCGCCAGATCTTGATCGCCTCGTCATGCCGGCGCGTGTAATAGTGGAGAGAGGCCACCGATGCCCGGATGGGCAGCGAATTGGGGTCCAATTCCTGCGCTTTTTCGAACTTGGTCATGGCTTCGTCGAAACGTCCGACAGTGGCCAGGAGGGACCCGTAATACTGATAGGCCGTGGCGTAGTTGGGGTTGAGGCCGATGGCCCAGTTGAAATCGATCTCCGCGTCCATCCAGTTCCAGTCGTAGTTGTACTTGATGAAGGCGGCCGCGACGTACCCCTCGGCCAGGGCGTCGTCGATCTCGAGCGCCTTCTCCGCCGCCTCCTTGGCCTGGGGAAAAACGTCCGTCGGCGGGGCAAAACCCATGCGACCCAGGAAGCTGTAGGCGTCGGCAATCGCGGCGTAGGCCAGCGCGAAATCCGGGTCCCTGACGATGGCCTCCCTGTAGAGTTCGATCGACCGCCTCAGCCCCGCCCCGGTGCGCTTGTTCCATTCGACCCGGCCCTGGAGGTAAGAATTGTAGGCGTCGGGATCCTGGGTGTACCGTTTGACCAGCATATAATCCTGGCCGGCGACGAGCTCGATGCGCAGGGCGTTGACCACAGCCCGGGAAATCTCGTCCTGGACGGAGAAGATGCTCTCCACCTTGCGGTCGAAGGTTTCCCCCCAGAGGTTCGAGCGATCCGCCACCCGGGTCAGCTTGACGTTGACCCTGATGTTGTCTTTTTCCCTTTGGATGCTCCCTTCCAGGATATTCTCGACGCCCAGCTCCCGGCCGATCTCCCGGATGTCCTTGCTTTCGCCGCGATAGCGCATCACGGATTGCCGGGAGATCACCTTGAGCTGCCCGATGGAGGAGAGCTTGGTGATCAGGTCGTCGGTGATCCCGACGGCCAGGATCGCCTGGTCCTGCTGCGGGCTCAGGTCCTCGAACGGCAGGACGGCGAGCGAGCTCGTGTAAGCCGAGGTCGAGGCGACGCCCGAGGTTTCCGCCCGTTGGCCTCTTCCCCGGCGCTCGACCAGGAGATAGCCGACGGCGGCCAGCGCGAGAATGGATACCGTCGCGACGATCAGCGGCCGGCGCTTCTTCAACCCTGTCGGGTACGCCTTCGTGACCGCGGCCGTCGTGCCGGGGGTTTTGAGCAGTGCCCGTTCGATCGCGGCGAGGCCGGCAATGAGCTCTTCGGCCGACTGGTATCTCGCTTCCTTGTCTTTCTCAAGGCACCGGAGGATGAGCCGGCTCAGCCCTTCCGGGACCTGAGGGTTGATTTCCCGGGGATCGCGCGGATTTTCCGTCTTGTGCTTGGCGGCCACGACGAGAGGCGTATCGCCTTCGAACGGCGGCTCGCCGGTGACCATTTCATACAGCACGGCTCCCAGGGCGTAGATGTCCGAACGCTGGTCCGCCTCTTTCCCTTCGAGCTGCTCCGGCGACATGTAGTCGGGAGTGCCCAGGACGACGCCGGCCTCGGTCACCCCTTTTCCTTTGAGGGAGCGGGCGATCCCGAAGTCCATGATCCGGGCGTTGCCGTCGCGGTCGATCATGATGTTCTGGGGCTTGAGGTCGCGGTGGACGACGCCCAGCCGGTGGGCTTCAGCCAATCCTTCGCAGACCTGGAGGGAGACGGACACAGTCCGTCTCACCGGGAGCTGGCCGACCCGGCGAAGGAGGGTTTTCAGGTCCTCGCCGGAGACGAACTCCATGGCGATATAGGTGGTGTCCTGGGTGCGGCCGATATCAAACATCCGGCAGATGTTGCGGTGGGAGATCCGGCGGGCCAGCTTGAGCTCGTTGCGGAAGCGCTCGACGATACTCTCGTCGGCGGCGATCTCGGGCTTCAGGACCTTGAGGGCAACGTGTTCTCCGATCTCGGTATCGAAGGCCTTGTAAACGCGGCCCATGCCGCCTTTGCCGAGCTCCTCGGTGACCTGGTAGCGCCCGGCGAAAGTGCCGCCGACGGGAAGCTCATGAGGAAAAGCCAGGAACGTGGCCGTCTGGGTGAAGGAGGCGGAGGGGGACGGCTTGATGAGCTGGGTGCCGCAGCGGCTGCAGTAGGCGCTGTCGTCGGGATTATCGGCGTGGCATCGCGGGCATTTCATCGGCTCAACTCTCGGGGACGGCGCACTGTTAAGATATCGGCAAGCGAAGATTTAGTCAAACGCGTCCCGGGCCACTTTAAATTACGCGGACGCGGACATAAAGGTTGGAAACGACACGCGGTATACCTCGCCACGAATTAAGGTGACAGTTACCTTAATTCACCTCAATTCAGGACAGACTATTGACGTTCTCTGGAATTAAGGTAACTGTCACCTTAATTCACCGGCCGTTTTACCGGCAGAGCCTGAATTTGCTAGAATGAACGTCGCGATGAGAGCAGGGTATTCCTTCTTATTTTTGTTCCCCGGCCTTCAGGACAGCCTCTTTTCCTTTTTTGGCAAGGATTGGAAAGCGCAGAAACCGCCTCCTCCCCCAAAAATCCAGGACAATGGGGAGCGCAGATGAAAATCAGAAAAAATTCTTGCCTCGCCACCATGGCGTTGACGGTTCTCGCTGCGGCCGTTTTTTTATGGCCGGATGATGCCCGTGCGCAGAGATCCGGTGCGGGTCTGGACGGGCTCTTCCAAAAAAGCCGGGTGACTGTCGCCGTGACCGACTCGGGGCTGGGAGGGCTCTCGGTCATGGCCGAGGCGGCCCGCAGGATGAAGGACTCGGGCATTTTTGAGCGGGTGGAATTCCTGTTTTTCAATGCTCTGTTCAAATCCGGAAGCGGCTACAACAGCCTGAAGACGCGCGAGGAAAAGATCCGGGTGTTCGACAGCGCCTTGGCATGCCTGGAGGAGAAATATCGCCCCGACATCATCCTCATCGGCTGCAACACGCTCTCGGTGCTCTATGAGGATACACCGTTCTCGCAGAAAACGAAGACACCGGTCATCGGGATCGTCGATACGGGAGTGGAACTCATTAGCGCGGGGCTTCGGCAGTATCCGGAGGCGTCGGTCATCATCTTCGGCACTCCGACGACGATCTCAGAGGGCACTTATGCCCGTGAACTGGAGAAGCAGAGATTCGCTCCCGAACGGATCCACTCCCAGTCCTGTCCGGAGCTCGAGAGTTTCATTGAACGCGATCACCTGGGGGATGAGACCGGGATGCTCGTGGCGGGCTACGTTGGCGAAGCGCTTCAAAACATAGAGAAAAGCGGGCGCCCCCTTCCCCGTCTCATTATCAGTCTCAATTGTACTCATTATGGGTACGCCATGCCGCTCTGGGAAAAGGCCTTCGAAGAGGAGGGAGTGAAGCCGCTCGAAATACTCAACCCGAATTCCCGGATGACCGATCCTCTTTTCGAAAAGAGATACGCGGGCCGGTATAAGAAGACAGCGGTCAGCGCCAGGGTTGTTTCGATGGTCGGGATCAGCCCGGCCAAAATCGAATCGCTGGGGAAATGGCTTCAAAACCT
>JAFGRZ010000076.1 GCA_016934895.1 Candidatus Aminicenantota bacterium | reverse complement strand
CGGACGGCGACTCGAGAAACCGGAAAGGCAAGAGCAACGCCGCGCGATCATGGGGATCTCGTTTCATCACTTCAAGGAGTCTCTTTTTTTTATTCTCTTCATATCCTTTTCTGCTAATGCCGCCACGACATCTCTCGCTTCCTGCATGCTGAAGGCGTATCTTCTTCTCAGGAGCCCCAGCTGGTCATGAAGAGGATCGCTGGACGGGATACCCAATTCGTCTGCAATTTCCCGGGCGCGAATGCCGGTTATTGCTTCGAGCTCAAACAGGGTCATCCTCCCGGTGATCAGAGTCCCCGATGGAACAGAGGCCAACCGTCCCCTAAAAAACCTCTGGTGGATTCCTCTTCGAAACGGCCTTCTGGGAAGGATCTCTTCCCTGATTTTGATTTCGCCTTCTCCTTCCGGCTTCCTTTTTTCCCGCTCGAGCCGTTCTTGGCTTTCCAAAGGCTCAGCGACGGCGGCGGGCCCCGATTTGTCGGCTGCGATGTCATCGGCTTTGCGGACTCTCGGAGTGATCAGCCGAAAAAGAAAAAAGAGCGCAAGAAAGAGACCGACGACCAGGGCCAGCACGGGCGCCGGGCCGCGCGAGAACAGCCGATGGCCCTCGCGCTTGATCGCACTCCCACTGAAGTCTGATTTTTTCATCTTCCAAAATCCCTCATCATGGCTAATATTAACAGATTTTGGGAATGGATTTCCTGAATATTTTTCCGTCAGTTTATCGACCGGCAGGCGAGATCTGGCTCAATGATCTTTCCCGGCGCGGAAATTTAAAAGAAGGGGCTTTGTTGACAAAGACACTCGGCCGTAAATACAATGGCCATGAAATTGAGGAGGAAACAATGAAAAAGGCGTTTTATCTTGCTGCTCTGGCTGCGTTCGCGATCGGCCTTTCTTCCTGCGCTCCCACGGCCACGGTGACGTCAGGAGAAGGCCCGTCGATCGCCGAGGCCCAGGCCGAGCGATACGACGGCCCCAAGGCCCGGCTGGCCGTGGGGGAGTTTACGGACAAGACAGCTAAGGGAGAGGGCGAACGGGGCGGCTGGTTCGGGCTGTATAACGTTCACTTCAAGGAAATCGGCGACGGCATGCGGGAGATGTTGACCACGGCTCTTTTCAACACCAACCGGTATATCGTCCTGGAGCGGCAGCAGCTGAACGAGGTTCTGGCGGAGCAGGACCTGGCCGCAGCGGGGCGGGTGAAGAAGGAAACGGCCGCGCCGACCGGCGAAATCTACGGTGCCGACCTTATCATCACCGGCGCCGTGACGGAGTTCGAGGGAAGTGCCAAGGGCGTCGGCGGAGGGACGCGCGTCCTGGGCGTGACGGTGGGCGGGGGAGTGAAAAAAGCCCATATGGCGATCGACGTCCGGATCATTGACGCCAAGACATCCCAAATCGTGGCCGCCGCTACGGTGACGGGAAGCGCCACGAGCTTTGGCGCATTAGGGGGCGCGAATGTCGGAGGCAAACTCCCCGTCGCTTTGGGCGGCTTCTCCAAGACGCCGACCGAACAGGCGATCCGGACCTGCATTCAGAAAGCGGTCGAATACATCGTCTCCAAAACCCCGGCCGAGTATTATCGTCAGCAGTAACGGGATCATTTCTTTGGCCGTCTTCCGCTGAGGCGCCGGGGTATCCCTGGCCGCTTTGGTCTTTGCGGCGGCTTCCCTCACGCCCGCGGAGGTTTTGGCTCGGCGGTTCCCGGTGTTTCGGGCCCGGCGCTCTTGGGCTACTTTTTCTCCAGCAGGATCAGGTTGTTCTTGGTGAGCCCGAAAGATTCCATGATGGCCTTGAATTCGTCGTATCGATCCAGCGGGATCTCTTTTTTCTTGAAGAGGGCCGTCCTCTTGATGAGGACCGAGGACCGGTCGGGTTCGTAGGACACGGCAAAAGAAAAATCGCCGTATTCTTTGGCGTAAGAGAAGCCCTCGGGCAAATAGAGGGGCTCGAATCCGGCCGGGACTTTGAGAACGATCTCCGACCTGACCTCCGCTTCTCCCGGCAGCCGGAAGGCATAGCGCCGCGCGGCCAGGCTCGGGGAGGGGACCTCGGCGAAAGCATAAGGAATCTGGGGGAGATGGATCAGCATGATCGGGCCCTGGAAGACGGCGAAATCCCGGGCGCTGAATTCCTGGGAGATCTTGAGCTTCTGGTTCAGGTCCTTGGGATCGGAAAGCTCATTTCGAAGCGCGTCCGCGTCCTCGCCGATCTTGTTGACCGATTCCTTATAGAAGACGTCTAGCTCCTTGGCGGTCATGTCCTTGAGCTCCCGCCGGCCCCGCTGGTCGAAAAACCCGGAAAGCTCCGCCGCGATCACACCCTTGAACGCACCGTCCGGCCCGATCTCGCCGACGATCCGGGTCATCAGCCCGCTCTCCGCTTCCGGAAGGCAGCGAACCGGGACGAATCCGACGGCCCCGGGTTTCACAGCCAAACCACGCGAATCCCTCCCCTCCCGGAAATAGCCAAAGAAAGAATCATCGGCGAAGGGATTGAGGAAAAGAGGCTCCTCGCCCGCCCCGCGGTCAACCGCTACGAGCACGGCATCGAACTGCTCGAGCGTCGGGACATCCTCCTCCGGCGGGACGGACCGGGAATGGACGAGCACGGGATAGGCATCGAAGCCGGCCGCTTTCAGCATGGCCGCGAGCAGGGCGCTTTTGTCCTTCCAGTCCCCGTATCTGTTCTTAAGCACCGCTCCGGCCGGATTGACCTCAAACCCTCCTTGACCGAAGGAGAACCGGACGCTGCGCACATCCCGGACCACGAACGAAAATACTCTCTGGATTCTCTCATTTCGTCCGGGGATTCCTTTGATGAGATCTACCGTGAAGGCCTTGACCTCAGCCGACGGGACGGCCGCCTTGAAAAAGGATTCGGAAAAAGCCCGGGCCGCCTCCTCCCAGTCGGAGAACGTGCTGAAAACCACCCGGGAGGCGATCTCGGCGAGCGGCGGCATGTATTCCTCCGGTTTGATCTGGGCGAGATTCTCGGCTCTGAGCCGGTATGTTTTTTGCGCCCCGTCCGTCTCTTCCTCGAATGAAGCCGTCAGTCCGAGGATCTTGGACTTAAGGATCTTGTCGCCGGGAATGATGACCGTCAGCTCCTTCTTGACGACCGGTTCATCGAACTGGAAGGGAACGACACCTCCCACGTTCCCGGCGCCTTCCCTTCCTTTCTCATAATCGATAACCAGCACCGACCCGGGATCGACCACCGGGAAGGAAAGGACGCGATGGAGGATATTCGCGTAGAGGTCCGCTTCGGCGAGCTCCGGCGGCGTCAGGTCGTTGACGGCCTTCTCCTCGACATCGATCGCCGTCGCGTCTCCTTTGTATGTCCTGGCCATGAGGATGTCGATTGTGTCCTTGTTCTTGTCATAAGGGATGCGGAAATCGCTGAATTTCTCCCGCCCGGTCAGGGTGAAGATCCCCAGAGCCCGGAAATGCCTGTCCCTCCGGGCTCCGTTATTGTCCAGGGTGAATGTTTGCGCCGACCGGACGACGACCGCGCTCGAGTCCGGGTACTTTCCCCGCGCCGGAGCGCTCTTGACGATCTCTTCGACCGTCTCCTGTCCGGAGAGCATCCCCGGGAGGCTGAGGGCCAGAACCAATATCCAGGGAGCGAATTTTCTCATCGGGCACCTCCCGTCGCTTCGGCTTCAATCCTTTCCAGAATGACCATCCCTTTCTGGAACCGGCGCAGGCCCTTGACGGCTTTCCGCAGGATCTGGTACGCCTGGGGATCGAGGGTCGCTTCCTCGGTCCGGAAATCGCTGGCAAAAACGATCCGGCCCTCCTTGACTGAGGCCGTCAGCCGGAGTGACACCGGGCCTTCCTTGATCTCCACGGGGTCGGGAACGGCCCGGATCCTGTAGCCGGCCGGGATGGAGATCGTCTCTTCCTGGCGGCAGCCCCGCGCCGTGAAGAGGAAGATCGGGTATTGCCGCTCCTCCCGGTCCGCCAAGAGCTGGAAAATGCCGGTCGAGAGCAAATCGAACGCCTGAGCGGAAAAGGGGATCTTGAACATCACGAGCTCGCCGACATCCACGACATAATCCTTGGCCGTATAATCAAAGCCGATCTCATAGGGCTTGGTCAGATCGGTGAACTCGGATGTTTTCAGGTTCTTGATCTTGATCGTCGTCGCCAGGTTCTGGCCGAGCTGCTGGAAGACCATCGGCATTTGGAAGGAAGGGACCTGTTTGGCCACGCTCCTCAGGACAAAATCATAAAAACCTTTGCCCGAGATCCGCACCTGGCCCTCGATGCTCCCGTCGGCCAGGACCTTCGTTTCCGCAACGATCGAGCCGAGGCTCTGCTCGGCGGGAACGGGAGGCAGCCGGATGAGATCCTTGCCCTTCTCATCCATCAGGAGGACATAGCGCCCGCCGACATAGGTTTCGCCGAAGGAGGAACTGAGCTCGAGCGTCGGGTCCATATAGACGATCCGTCCGTCCTCCATGACGACTCCGCAGATGGCGTGCTCGAAGAGGATGATCGGGATCTCCGGGTCGGTCTTCCGGGAGATATTGATCATGGCGTCATAGGCCTCGACGTCGATCTCCTTGAGCATGGCCATCATCAGGATGGACTTGTCCCGGCAGACGCCGTACTGTTTCTCGAAGGTGTAGGTCGCCTGGTGAGGCTCGATAAAGGCGCCCAGGTCCATGGACGATCCCATGTAGCGGACTTTCTGGGAGACATAGCGGAAGATGGCCAGTATTTTTTCTTCCCTGGTCGGGCAGTCCTTGGTGAGTTCCGCGACTTTCGCTTTCATGGCTTCGTTCGAGTCGACCTTCCCGGCGTTGAGCTTGTCGCCGTAGCGGGAAAGCTCCTGCCAGTCCTTGAAGGTGCCGGCCACGACCCTGAGGGCGACGTTGTCGATCGACACCATCCCCAGTTCCTGCTCGATCTTCGGCTGCTCGACGGCTTTCCAGCGATAGAGGACGCGGTCCTCCGTCTTCTCCTCCGAATAATCGAGCCGGCCGTCCCGGACGACCGAGCGCAGCGGTTTGGCGGCGGGTCCGTCGATCACGGCCTCTTTCCTCAGGATCGGCTCGACGCTCTGGAAGAGGATGAGGTCGTTGTAATGCCCCTCGATCAGGGGCTTGGCCT
>JAFGRZ010000075.1 GCA_016934895.1 Candidatus Aminicenantota bacterium | reverse complement strand
CGGCCCGCTTAATGCTCAAGGTCGAGTATGATTTCAATCGCGAAAAGCCGGACGAACTCGACGACGATGTTCTCCTGGCCCAGGTATCGTTGCTATTCTGACCGATAGAAGGACTGAGAAAGGAATTCGATGGCCAACGTAGTCGTTCTGGGCGTGCAGTGGGGAGATGAAGGGAAAGGCAAGGTCGTCGACCTGATGACGCCGGCCTTCGATGTGGTCGGACGCTATCAAGGCGGCCACAATGCCGGGCACACGGTTTGCATCGGAGGCCGGAAGATCGTCCTTCACCTGATCCCTTCCGGCATCCTCCATGCGGGGACGCTGTGTATCATCGGCAACGGTGTTGTCTTCAATCCGCGCGCTTTCCTGGAGGAAAAGGCCGACCTCGAGAAGCACGGCGTGGCCGTCGACGGCCGTCTGGTCATCAGCCGCGGCGCCCATCTCATCCTCCCTTATCATCTTAAGGTCGAGACGATCGCCGAAGAGAGGAAAGGGGAGAGGAAGATCGGGACGACGTGCCTGGGAATCGGACCCGCCTATGAGGATAAGGTGGCCCGCTGCGGTATCCGGGTGGGTGATCTCCTCGACCTGTCCGTTTTCCGGGAAAAACTTGCCCAGAACCTGGAAGAAAAAAACGCCCTATTCCGATCGTCCGGCCATCCTCCCTTGGATCTCGAAGCGGTCTTTCAAGAATATGCCGGTTATGCCTCCGCGGTCCGCCGGTATATCGGCGACGTCTCAACGCTCCTTCATCGTCAGATGCGCGAGGGCCGGTCGATCCTTTTCGAAGGCGCCCAGGGCGCGTTGCTGGATATCGATCATGGGACCTACCCGTTTGTCACCTCATCCAATTCCACGGCCGGCGGTGTCTCGACGGGCCTGGGCATCGGCCCCACGCGGATTGATTGGGTCATGGGAGTCGGCAAGGCCTACACGACCCGGGTCGGCGGCGGCGCCTTCCCGACCGAGATCCTGGACGAGCGCGGCAGTCTGATCTCGGAGCGCGGCTCTGAGTTCGGCGCCACGACGGGCCGGCCGCGGCGCTGCGGCTGGCTGGACCTCGTGGCTGTCGCCCACAGCTGCCGCGTCAACGGCATCGACAGGCTCGTCCTGACCAAGCCGGATATCTTGGATTCTTTCCGGGAGATATCTGTCTGTATAGGTTACGAATACAAAGGGACGGTGCTCGACACGTTCCCCACGGAGCCTTGGATTTTGGAGAAAGTCCTTCCCCGGTACCGGACGATGAAGGGCTGGGAGACCCCCGTCCATGGACTGACCGACCGGCGGAGGCTTCCGTCCGCTTTCCTCGATTATGTCAAGTTGATCGAGGACACGGTCGAAGCCGGGGTTTGTCTCATCTCGACGGGAGTGGAGAGAAGAGAGTCGATTCTCCTCGAAGAAAAATGGGCGGGTATTGTCGATCTCGAGCGGGTCAAAAAAGAGATGGCCTGATCTTCGCCGGACGATCAGGGACGGAAAGGAGCCGATGATGAAAATAGGGGCCAAGACGAAGGTCGATGACCTGATCAAAAAATATCCCTTCCTTTTGGATTCCCTGGCGGATCTCTCGCCGGGGTTCTCCAAACTCAGGAGTCCGGTCCTGCGCAAGACGATCGGACGAGTGGCCACCCTCCAGCAAGTCGCGGGCTTCGGTGACAGGCCGCTTCCCGATCTCCTCCAAAAAATACAGGGAGAGATCAAGCGAGTCGCCGGGGAGGAGGTCGTCATTGAGATGGGTGATCCGACTCCCGAGCCGATCGTCGCCAAGGATGCCCGTCTCGAAGTGCTCAAGGACATCATCCGGGAGCTCCACCAGGGCGGCGACCTGGAGGAGCAGAAAAAACGCTTCGCCGAGCTGATCAAGGATGCCCGCCCGACTGAGATCGCAGAGATGGAGCAGAGACTGATCGAGGAGGGCCTTCCCGAGGAGGAGGTCAAGCGGTTGTGCGACGTCCATGTCCAGGTCTTCAAGGAGTCGCTTGAGGATCGGATCCTACCGACGGCGATCCCCGGTCATCCCCTCCATACTCTAACCGCGGAAAACCGGGCGCTTGAAAAGATCCTGGGAGAAATCAAGGTTCTTTTGGATCGGTTCTCGACTGCGGGAGACGGCGCGACAATCAGGAGGCTCCGAAGCGACCTTCGCTCCCGGCTGGAGAAGCTCGGCGAGGTGGAAAAACACTATCTCAAAAAGGAAAACCAGCTCTTTCCCCTCCTCGAGGCGAGAGGAGTGAGCGGTCCCTCCAAGGTCATGTGGGCGATTCATGACGACGTCCGGGCGCTGCTGCGGGAGTTCGGGGGCCTCATCGACGCCGAAAAAGTCCCCGAGCTCGTCGCGGCGGGGTCGCGCCTCACGGAGATGATGGCCGACATGATCTATAAAGAGGAAAAGATCATGTTTCCCATGAGCCTAGAGACGCTCAACGAAGAGGACTGGGCCCGGGTGAAGAAGGGAGAGGAGGAGATCGGCTACGCCTGGGTGACGCCCGGGACCGAATGGAAGCCGGCGGTCCGGGCTGAAGACCTCGCCCCGCTGCCGGAATACCGTCGTCCCGAGGCGTCTCTCTCCCTCGACACCGGGGAGCTGACGCGTGAACAGGTCAACCTGCTGCTCAAGAATCTCCCCCTCGATGTCACGTTCGTCGATGGAAAGGATACCGTTCGCTATTATTCCGCCGGGCCCGAGCGCATTTTTCCCCGGAGCCCGGCCATCATCGGCCGGAAAGTCCAGAACTGCCATCCGCCAAATAGCGTCCACATGGTCAACCGCATCCTCGAAGCCTTCCGGTCCGGTGAGCGCAACGTCGCCGAGTTCTGGATCGAGTTGAAAGGACGTTTCATCCATATCCGCTACTTCGCCGTGCGCGACAGGGATGGCCGATACAGAGGATGTCTTGAAGTCAGTCAGGACGTCACCGCCATCCGCGAATTGCGGGGCGAACAACGCCTGCTCGATTGGAAATGAAAAGAGGTGGCGGATGAGAGGGTTGCCGTTTTCCATCGTTGACGTTTTCGCCGAGGAGAAGTACGCCGGCAATCCGCTCGCCGTCGTGCGCCGGGGGGACGGGCTGACTTCCGAAAGCATGCAGAAGATCGCCCGCGAGATCAATTTTTCCGAGACCACGTTCATCGTGCGCGAGACCCGGCATCGCGGGGGCTTTGAGGTCCGCATTTTCACGCCGGCGGCGGAACTCCCCTTTGCCGGTCATCCCACGCTGGGCACAGCCTATGTCATCCAGAGGGACCTCATCCGGGAGCCGGTCCGGAAAGTCGTTCTCAACCTCAAGGTCGGTCCCATCCCGGTGTTCTTCACCTATGTGCGGGGGAAGCCGGATATTCTCTGGATGAGGCAGATCGAACCACGGTTCGGGCAGATCATGGACCCCCGGCGCGTGGCGCCCGTGCTGGACCTTCGTCCGGGCGACCTTCGCCCGGATTTCCCCGTGCAGGAAGTCTCGACGGGCATTCCCTTCGTTATCGTTCCGGTCAAAACGCTGGACGCGATCAAGAGAAGCCGCTTCCGGCAGGAGAAGATGGCCGGCCTGACGACCGACAAAAGGGGAAAGGCGTTTCTTCTCTTCTCACCCGAAACTTATGCCGACCGCAATGATCTCAACGTCCGCGTGTTCGCCCACGCCTATGGCGTCGCCGAGGACCCGGCCACAGGAAGCGCCAACGGCTGCCTGGCCGGATATCTTGTCCGGCATCACTTTTTCGGAGAGAAAAGCATCGATATCCGGGTCGAACAGGGACAGGAGATCGGCCGGCCGTCGCTGCTTCTCTTGCAGGCCGGGGTGAAGGCGGGCCGGATCGAGGTTCGCGTGGGCGGTCGCGTCGTACCGGTCGCAAGGGGGAGGCTGGTCTGACCGGCCGAAGGGCAAATTACTAGTATTCCTATAAAATTAATTGAATTGGATGGGGAAAAGCTGTAAAATTGGCTTGATTATGAACTCATTTCCGTTCTCCATGTCCTCTAAGCAAGAGAGATGCGCATGATCAAGGACATGTCCGTGATGATCGCCGGCAAGGCGGGCGACGGCGTCCTGTTCACGGGCAACGTCCTGGCCAAGCTCCTCAAGCGCCAGGGCTGGGAGGTGGCGACGTATCGCGATTTCCCTTCGAACATCCGGGGAGAGGACACTTGTTATACCGTCCGGAGTTCGTTGGATAAGATTTACGGCCTGGGCGACCGGGTGGATATCCTGCTGGCTTTTGACTGCGCGGCCATCCTGGCCCATCTCCCCGAGATTGCCGAAAACGGGATCGTCTTTTGCGACGGCGAAGGAGTGACCGCGCTATCGCCGGAGAAAACCCGGGGAAAGACGTTCCATCGTTTTCTCCTCCGTTCCATGGCCCGGGAAAAGTACGGCCGGGAAATCTTCAAGAATATGATCGCCCTCGGGGCTTTGAGCTACGTCCTTGATCTCGATCGAGATCTCCTTGAACAGATCATTTCGGAGACGTTCCTGAAAAGGAAGGGGGAAGACGTGGTCCGGACCAACATCGAGGCCGCCGCCTTCGGCTATGAGAAGGCCAGGGAGATGACGACGGAGACGGAACGGCACCCCCTAACGCGAAAAGAGGATGACGACCGGATCTTGATTTCCGGGGACGAAGCCATCGCTCTGGGCGCCCTGGCCGCCGGATGCCGCTTTTTCGCCGCCTATCCGATCTGCCCTGCCTCCGAAATTTGGCAGGCCCTTGTCCATGACATGCCGGACTTCGGCGGTGTCGTCGTCCAGACCGAGGATGAGTTAGCGGCTCTCAACATGGCGATCGGAGCGGCCTTTGCCGGCGCCCGGGCGATGACCTCGACGTCCGGACCCGGCGCGTCTTTGATGATGGAAGCCTTCAGCATGGCGGGTATGGCCGAAGTGCCGGTCGTCATCGCCCACGTGCAGCGCATGGGTCCGGCCACCGGGATGCCGACCAAAAGCCAGCAAGGCGATGTCCTCCAGTGGATCTTCGGATCTCACGGCGAATTCCCCCGCATCGTCCTGGCGCCTGGGACGGTGGGGGAGTGTTTCGATATGACCGTCCGGGCCTTCAACCTGGTCGAAAAGTACCAGTGCCCCGTCATCCTCTTGACCGAACTCGATATGGGCCAGAACTACCGGACGAGCCGGACCTTCGATCTCTCGGCTGTTCGAATCGACCGGGGAAAGCTCGTCCGTCCCGGGGAGCTTGCGGCCCTCCCCGGTTTTAAAAGGTATGAGTTCACTCCCGACGGAATTTCGCCCCGGTCGCTTCCCGGTCAAAAAAACGGTATCCACGTGGTCGAAAGCCTGGAGCACGACGAGAGAGGCTACCGCGATGAGGGCTTGGCGAACCGCCTGCGGATGATGGAGAAACGCATGCGCAAGCTCGACGGGGCCGCCGTGGACCTGGCCCCGCCGCAAGTTTGGGGTTTCGAAAAGGCCGATGTCGGCTTCATCGCTTGCGGCTCCACGCTGGGCGCCGTCCTCGAAGCCATGGATGAACTCAGGGAAAAGAAGGTGGCCTCCCGGTTTCTCCAGCTCCGAACGCTCTGGCCCTTTCCGGCCGAAGAGGTCCGGGAATTCATATCCCGGAGCCGCGACGTTTTTGTCGTCGAACACAACTTCGCCGGACAACTCGCCACCCTGATCAAGAGCCAGATCAGTCCCTGTCAGGAGCTCGGGAACATCGTCAGTGCCTCGACGCGGGAGTTCACGCCCCGGGCCATCGTCGAACCCGTCCTCAAGGCCGTCCGATGAAAGAGAAGCGAGGATTTCATCTCACCGCGCCCACCTGGTGCAAAGGCTGCGGCCTGTTCGGCGTTTTCGAAGCCCTCAAGACCGTCGCCGCTTCCCTCGACTTCGAGCCCGAGGACCTGGTCATCGTGACCGGGATCGGCTGCCACGGCCGGATCAACAACTATTTCCGGGCCTACGGGTTCCACGGCCTCCACGGCCGCGCCATGCCGGTGGCCACGGGCATCAAACTGGTCAACCCCCGGCTTCAGGTTTTGGCCGTCAGCGGCGACGGCGACGCCTATTCGATCGGTTTGGGCCATTTCCTTCATGCCCTCCGCAAGAACGTCGGCCTGACCTATATCGTGGTCGACAACCGCATTTTTGCCTTGACCCAGGGCCAGGCTTCGCCGACGACGGACTTCGGAGCGGTGACCATCTCCACACCGTTCGGTTCCAGGGATTTTCCGATCGACGGGCCGGCGCTCGCCCTGGGAGCCGGAGCGACGTTCATCGCCCGCGGTTTTTCGGGCGAGGTGACTCACTTGGCTTCGCTGATCGAGCGGGGCATGAAGCACGACGGTTTCGCTTTGATCGAGGTCCTCAGCCCCTGTATCACCCATAACAAGGTGAACTCCTATGATTGGTACCGCAAACATATCGTCCACGTGGAGAGTATCTCCGATTACAGCCCGCGGGACAAAGCGGGAGCTTGGGAGGCCTTGAGCCATCCGGGGAAAATCGCCGTCGGCCTGATCTATGAGGAGGGCAAACCCTCCTTCGAGGATCTCGTCCTTCCCGACCGCCGGAAGCCGATCGCCTCGCTCGACCCCGGCGTCGACCGGACGAGGCTTCGGAGAATAATGGAAGGATTTCGTTGAGAAGCCGAACCATGATAAAATATTTTTGAGGAGTGAGACGACATGAAAGAGAAAGTCGAAGAAGCCCTGAACAAGGTCCGCCCCGCGCTCATGGCCGATGGCGGGAATGTGGAACTCGTCGATGTCCAGGACGGAGTGGTCAAAGTGAAGCTCACCGGCGCCTGCGCAGGCTGCCCGATGTCCCAGATGACCCTG
>JAFGRZ010000074.1 GCA_016934895.1 Candidatus Aminicenantota bacterium | reverse complement strand
GCCGAGCATCGCCGGCAGGGGATCTCGTGACCGGCGTAGCAGGAGACGGACAAAGAATAATCCGCTCCCAGGCTGAGCCCTTTCCGGATAATCTCGGACTTCTTCATCCGGAGGAAAGGCGTGATGATCCTGATGGCCCGGCCTTTGGACCGAGCTCCCGTTCCCAGGTCGATCGCCTTTTCCATCGCCCGGACGAAGGAACCCCGCGTGTCGGGATATTGGGGCGAGTCGATGGTGTTGAACCCGCAGACAATGTCGGTGATCCCCCGTGCTTCCGCCCAGGCCGTGGCCAAGGCCAGGAAGATCCCGTTCCGGAAAGGAACGTAGGTGACCGGGATGCCGGCCTTGAGATCTTCCAGGCGCCCGCGCCGGGGAAGCGGAATGGATGCGTCCGTCAGGGCCGATCCGCCGACCGGACGAAGGTCAACCTTGAGGAGCGTGTGAGGGACCCGGAGCCGGGCCGCCAGCCGCCGGGCCAGCGACAGTTCGACCTTGTGCCGCTGGCCGTAATCGACGCTGAGCGCCTGGACCTGTTTATAAGAATCGAGCGCCCAATACAGAGCGGTCGTCGAGTCGATCCCGCCGGAATAAAGGACAACAGCGGCCCTTTGTTTTGTCATGCCGCTTCCGATGGTAATGAAGACGCCCGCTTTTTTCAAGCGAATTCAGGTGGCGGGAGGCGCTTTACTCGAGGCGAAATTTTTGACATACTAGGGGCTTCCAATGCCCGAAAAAAATTCTTCCAAGATGCCGGACCTGCCGGACCGCGCGGAACAGGATTTGGAAATCACGACCCGCGATGACCAGGCAAGCTTCCCCTCCTTGCTGGACGCCTCGAGAATAAGCCGCCGAAACGGAGGCCGTCTTCGCCTGATCGATACCGGTCGGTTCAGCGTCTTCGAGCTCGAATGGCTGGCCGAGGCCGGAGCCGATATCTACACCTCGGACGCGGGCCGGCCGAAGAAGGAGGAGCTCGATCTTTTGGCCAAAGCCTGCGCCAGGGGAAACGCGGTCATCGCCTATTTCCATCACGGCGATCTGACCGGAGACGCGGCGGACGTCCCCACGTCATGGGCCTTCCTCAAAGAAATCGCCCGGAGAGGCATTGATCTCCATCTTTCAAGCAGGGAAAAGGCCCGCGACTTCACCGAGTTGGGCGGCCTGGCCGAAGTCTGCCGGAGAGCGGGAACCAGGCTGGTCTATTATCATCACGGCCCGTTCGAGCCCGCGCTCGGCATCCTGGCCCAGGCGGGCGGCTGGATCCATCTTTCCGCGGAAAACCTCGACGGGGACGCCGGGACGGATCTCCTGGAAGAGACGGCGCGGGACGCCGCGGCCGCCCGGTCGGGAGTCGTCATTCACCTGGAAAAAGGGCTGCCCGTGGAAACGCTCCGCAATCTCTTGCGTTCCGGAGCGTTCCTCATTTTCAAGACGCCGCCGGAAGACCGCCGGTCGCGCATCCGTGCGGTGGAGGAACGGGCCCGGAAAAAGAAACTGGACCGCCGGTCCTATTATCTCCACACAACTTTTTTGCCTTGACCGGGTTCCCCGCCTCAAGAAGGTGAACGCCTCCCTTCTCTTCCGTCCGGCAGAAAGCGAAAGGTCTTGCCACGTCCGGTTGTTGAGGGGCTGGAAGATCCGGCCGGCGCGCCGAGCGGACGTCACTTGATGTAGCCGAGGCTCCTGAGTTGCTCCAGGGTTTCCCGGGACGCTTTCTCCTTGGCTCGGGTCACCTCTCCGTCCGGGAAGGTCTTTTCCCAACGGGTCAGGAATTCCTTCAGCGGCGCCGCCGCCTCCGGTTGAAGACTGATGAGATCAGAGAAGCGGCCGTTCTGTTTCCGGTAACGGCTCTGCAGCTCGAAGCGGTTCAGCATGGGGAAGCGGTCGCGATTCTCGATGTACATCCAGTTCCGCGAATAGACGGCGATGCGGTTCCAGCCGGCCGTGCGGGTTTCAGCGACGAAATATTCGGGCAGGCGAACGGACGTCTCCGTTCCTTCAAGAAGAGGGCGAAGGGACCGGCCGACGATATCCTCTGGCCGGTGGGGAATATTGACGTAATCGAGGATGGTCGGCAGGAGGTCGATCAGACGGACTTCCTGGTCGATCCGGCGCGGGCCCAGCCCTCCCGCCGGATGATAGAAGATGAGCGGGACGCGGAGATGGGATTCGTAAAGCAGGTACCCGTGTCCCGTTGAGTTGGGGACCCGGGGGTGGTCGAAGAGACCCTCGCCGTGGTCGGCGGAGATGATGACCAGCGTGTTTTCGCATCCCGGTTCGGCCAGCAGCTTGTTGACGAAACGGCCCACGTCGGATGAGGCCTGACGGATCTTACGGTAGTAAACGCGTTCGTTTTCCCGGCTGTAGTGTCCGAACAAATCCCGGAATTCCGGATCGATCTCAAGATCCATCTTCAAGTGGGTATCATTGAGATGGGCGAACAGGAAGAAGGGCCGCGTTTTCTCCCGGGTCAGGATATCCATGACGATCTCGAAGACTTCGGGGGCCGATTTCATCCGGGCGGTTGTCGAAAGCTTCTCCTGTCCGGATTGCGGCCTCATCCAATCGTAGACGATGTCGCTGTCGATGTAGTGGTCGAAGCCCTGCTGGAAGTTGTAAGCCGTGTTCAGGTTGGGATTGGAGGTGATTCCGACGGTGAGATAGCGGTGAGCCTGGAGGACCTCGGCCAGGGTTTCGAACCGGTCGGCCAGGATCTCGTCGCCCTTGGTGTAAAGACCCAGTGTTCGTGGATAGAGGGAGGTCAGGATGGAGCCGACCGATGGCCGGGTCCAGCTGCATTGGGCCAGAACGCTGCGGAAGAGAACGCCGTTTCGGGCGAACT
>JAFGRZ010000326.1 GCA_016934895.1 Candidatus Aminicenantota bacterium | reverse complement strand
TTCATCGTCCCCCATTTCGTCCGCCTGATGTTCGGGGCGGACAACCGGCTGGTCATCCCCATGTCCGCCGCCATGGGCGCGAGCATCATGCTGGTGGCCGACGATATCATCCGGGGAGTCAGCTCGTTCGAGATCCCGGTCGGCATCTTCACCAGCCTCGTCGGAATACCGATCTTCCTCATCCTGCTGAAAAAAACGAAGAAGGTCTGGCTGTGAGCGTTTGCGTAAAAAACCTTTCGTTTGCCTACAAGAATTTCAGCCTCAGGGTGCCGGCTCTCCGGTTCGAGAGCGCCGGGGTGACGGCGATCGTCGGGCCGAACGGCGCCGGCAAGACGACGTTCCTGAAATGCATCGGGGCCGTCCTTCCGGTCTCGAAAGGAACTCTGCTCATCGACGGCCGGGATATCGCCTCACTCCGCAGCGCGGACCGGGCCCGGCTCATCGGCTATGTTCCTCAGGAGCACGATACGGTGTTCAACTACCTGGTCGCCGATTTCGTCCTGATGGGGCGGGCGGCCTATATCTCTCCGTTTGCTTTGCCTTCGCGTGAGGATACCAAGGCCGCCGAAGAGGCCCTCGAGTTCGTCGGCTTGAGCGCTTATTCCGGGAGGTCGATCAGCGAGCTCAGCAGCGGCGAGCGCCGATTGGTGTTGATCGCCCGGGCGCTGGCCCAGAGATCAAAGATCCTGCTGATGGACGAGCCGACCATCTTCCTCGATCCCAAACACGAAACCGAGGTTTTGCAGCTGGTCAGGAAACTGGCGATCGAAAAACAGAAGACGATCCTGGTGACCCTCCACAGCCTGGAGATGGCGGTCCAGTATGCGGACGCGATGGTGTTCATGAAAAACGGGGAGGTCGTCGCTTCGGGCAAGCCGGAGGAGGTCTTCCGGGAGCCGCTGCTCGAGAGCGTCTACGGGATGAAAATGAAAATCCTGGACTGGAACGGACGCAAGCTCGTCCTCAGGTGACTTCCATGACGTGGAGCGGCCGGGACTCTTTCCAGCGACCGCGCGTGAAGTCGGGAAAGTCGACCGGCCGGCCGCGCTTGGCGACCGATCGTTCGCTGAGCGGAGTGACGACACTCCAGGCGGCCGCGTCATAGACATCCATGTCGAGGGGCCGGCCGTTGCGCAGGGCTTCGACGAGACGGTAATCCTCGATGAAGTCCATCCCCCCGTGTCCGGCGCCCTTCGATCTCTCCTCGAGTTGCCTCCAGACGGGATGATCGTGCTCGATATAATAGCTGTCAAGGATTTCCCATTCATCCGCGGGGCTGCGGCCCTCGATGTAGACGCGGTCCGGATATTTTTCGAAGATGCCCTTTGTCCCCTGGACGATGTGGATGCGGCTGTAAGGCCGGGGCGATGAAGTGTCGTGGTAGAGGGTGATGACCTTGCCGTTGACCGTCCGGATGAGTGAAACATTGACATCGCCGAGGACGTATTTTTGTTTGGCCTGCAAGCTGTCCGGCCCGAATTTTTCGGCGCAATAGAGGTTGAGCCCCATGGACTTGCTGCTCATCGAGACGAGGGTGTCGAAGCGGTCCCCCCGGTTGATATCCAGGCATTGGCTGACCGGGCCCAACCCGTGGGTGGGATAGAGGTTGCCGTTTCGCGCGATCGAATGCTGCGGCCGCCAGAGAGCCTCGCCCTGGCCGCTGAACTTGACGCCGCGGAGGTCGTGAAGATAGCCGGCCTCGGCATGGAAGATCTCGCCGAGAAGGCCCTTCCTGACCAGATTGAGACAGAGCATCTCGGGACGGTCGTAACAGCAGTTCTCCATCATGATGCAGTGGCGGCGGGCTTTTTCAGCGGTCTCGACGAGAGCCCAGCAGTCATCGATCGTGTAGGCCGCCGGGACTTCGGTGGCGGCGTGCTTGCCGGCTTTCATGGCGGCCAAACATACGGGCACGTGCCATTCCCAGGGCGTGGCCGTGAAGACGAGGTCGAGGTCGTCGCGATCGCAGAGCCGCTCGAAGTCCCGGTCGCCGCGGGTATAGCCTTCCGGCCGGGGACGGTCGGCTTCCTCGCACCAGCCCTGGATGCGGGCGACCTTGTCCTCGACGATATCGCAGACGGCTTTGATCTCAATCCCCTCGATCTTGAGGAAATTGCGGACATGGGCCGAGCCCATGCCGCCGACGCCGACGAAACCGATGCGCACGGGATCGATCGGCGGGACTTTGAACTCGATCAGGGTGTCTCCGGCCGACTTTTTGGACCGGCATGAAGTCAGAATCGAACTCCCCATAGCGGCTCCAAGGCCTGCGGCCACTCCGATCTTCAGGAATTCCCTCCGATTGACTTGACTGGGTGAAGATTTTGACATCCGGTCTCCTCCTATTTCGTTTTGGGAGCCTGAGCCAGGATCTTCTTGAGAAGCCCCTTGTCTTTGGGAAGCTGGCCGACTTGGGGAAGCCGGGTCACCAGGACGGCCCAGTTGGGGTCCATGGCGAAGACCTTCTTGAAGAGGGGCAGGCTCTCTTCCACTTTCCCCGTGGAGGCGAGCGTGACCGCCGGCCAGAAGACCATCTCAGCGTTATCCGGATACATCTCCATCGCCCGGGTGTAGGACCTCATGGCTTCCTCGACCTTGTTCTCGGTCAGGAGTTCGTCCCCCGTGTTCATGAAATTGTACGCTTTATTCAACCGGATGAGCCTTTTGAGCTCGCCGAGAGGATTGTCGTGGTCCTCGACCCGGAGGTCATAAGCCCTGTCTCTCCACCAGGCCCCCGAGCCCTCGCCCCTGACGACGATGATGGCCGCGGACTGCTTGCCCCGGATATCGCCGCCTTCCCCTTGGGCGGCTTCGAGCGCGGCCATCAGACGGTCCACGAGTTCGCCTTCGGTGTTCTCAAAAGCTTCGGCCATGGCGTTCCAGACCGTATTTTTGAGCATCAGGTTGGCCTGGCAGCTGAATCCGTCGCCGACAAAATGTCCGGCTTCGGGGATGCAGCTTTTTCCGGTGTGCGCGGCGGGCCGGCCTTGACCGTCGATCATGGCCACCTGGCGGACGGCCTCGAACGGATCCGCTTTGAGCAAGCCCGCCAGCGCCTCTTCGGCCGTCTTCCCGGCCCGCATGAGCTCAAGGCCGAGCGGTCCGTACGATGCCTCGATGAAGGACTGAGTGCAGACCGCTCCGATTCCCGATTCCGCCCAGATGACGCTCGAGCCGACCGAGAACCAGTGGGATTGCACGGCGGCGCCCAATTCGCCCGTCTCCCGATCGATGGCAACGATCGAGTAGGTGTGGACCGGCGTCACCGGCTTTTCTGACGCAGGGAGGGATATAAAAAGTACAAGGATAATGACAACGATCAGGCTCTTTTTCATGGTCTCCTCCTCGGCAGAACTCTAATCAAAAAGACGGCTGTTTTCAAGTTTAATTCCGATGCCGATAAGATCACGCCGGCGGCCCGGACTCTAGTAGGCGGCGCCGATGAGCTGATGCGAGGCGCGCAACAGGTATCTCTTACCTGTGATGTGAACGACCCTGACAATGACGTCCACATAGACAGAAGGGCCCCACCGGGGTCCGTCGCGGGCCATCTTGGAAAGCTGATGCGGGCTTTCATTTATGGTTTCGGAGAGTTCTTTTTCCCAGACGGCATCCTGGCGGACGATCCACAGCCGGTCGGCGTCGACGGCTGAAGGAAAAGGCAGCCGGTCCACGGCCGTCACCCGGACAAGGGCCAGGAGCGGGCCTCCTCCTGATCCGACTCCGGGCATGAAGTCACGCCAGAGATACGTCTCCAGGGTCAGTCTCCGGCCGTCGATAGTGATCTCCTCGGCAGCGTCGAGGAGGTCCCGGAGTGAGGGATTGCCGGGCGAAAAGGGGTTGCGGCATCCGGAGGCGAAGATGAACACGGCCGCAAGAGCCGCCTTCCTGGTCATCTTCTGCCTGACTTGATTTTATTTCAATAATTCAGGGTGCCGGCTTCGAACCGCTTCTGGAGAACGCCGAGCATGTCCTCGGTCATCCGCGTGAGATCGTAGTCCGGCTTCCAGCCCCATTCCTCCCGGGCCGCGGTATCGTCGATCGATTGCGGCCAGGAATCGGCGATCGCCTGCCTGAAATCGGGCTCGTAGGCGACGCGGAACTCCGGGATGTGCTTCTTGATCTCGGCGGCGAGCTCGCCGGCCGAGAAGCTCATCGCCGTCACGTTGAAGTCGGAATGGTGCTTGAGTTTGGAGAAGTCCGCCTCCATCAGGTCGAAGGTCGCCTTCAGGCAGTCGGGCATGTACATCATCGGGAGCCTTGAATCCTCGCGAAGGAAGCAGGTGTAGCTCTTGGTCTTGACCGCTTCGAAGAAGATAGCCACGGCGTAGTCCGTCGTCCCGCCGCCGGGAAGGGTCTCGTAGCTGATGATGCCGGGGTAGCGGCAGCCGCGGACGTCAACGTTGAAGCGCTTGACGTAGTAGTCGCAGAGGAGCTCGCCGGCCACCTTGGTCACGCCGTACATGGTTTTGGGTTTGAGGATAGTGTCGTTGGGGGTGTTGAGACGCGGCGTCTCCGGACCGAAGGCGGCGATCGAGCTGGGGATGAACACCCGGACCAGCTTGTGGTCGACGGCCGCATCCAGGATGTTGGAAGTACCGTTCATGTTGACGTCCCAGCAGAGCTTGGGATTCTTCTCGCCAGCCGCGGAGAGGATGGCCGACATATGATAGATCGTGTCGATCCTGTATTTTTTGATGAGGTCGTCGAAAGTCTCTCGCTTGGAGACGTTGATGAACTCGAAGGGGCCGGATTCGAGAAGCGTCTTGCTCGGCTGGGTCTTGTGTCCTGTGGCCAGGACATTGTCGTTCCCGTATTTTTCACGCAGGGCCATGGTCAGTTCGGAGCCGATCTGCCCAACGGCACCGGTGACCATGATCCTTTTCATCTCGGCACTCATGAATGACCTCCTTGTGGATAGAATCGTCTCGATCAGAGAGACCGAACGGGACTCTCTTATAGCACAACCCCATCCCGGATGGCAACAGGAGAAGAGACTTTGC
>JAFGRZ010000073.1 GCA_016934895.1 Candidatus Aminicenantota bacterium | reverse complement strand
GAGGTGGAGCCAGTCGAAGTTGCCGATCGCGACCGCCGTCCCGTCGGGAAAAGCCGCCCGATCCTCGAATCCGCGCAAAACCTTCATGGAATCAAAAGGCGATGATCTTGGCTTTTTCGAGATAGCCGGCCTTGAGCTGCTGAAGGCAAGATTCCAGGAAATTTTCCTCCTCTGGAGTCAGATTGCCTTTGGTGCGGTCCTTGAGAAGATCGAGAATATCGATCAGCCTCCGGGCCAACTCCAGATTCATTTCAAGACCTTCTTTTTGCCGATGTCCCAGGAGTCCGAGCTTGATCAATGCCTGGGTGAAAATGGGGAGAACGATCGAGCTGAAATCCAGCGGAGGCAGGTATTCCCGGCCGATGGATCCGTTCGGCTCCTTCGCATGCTGGGGATCATCGGTTTCTTTCGCGCTCATGGTCGTCCTTTCGTGGTTCCTTTGCCGCCGGAAAGGGGGACGGAGGCGGGCGCCGCCTTCTTTCTCATCACCAAACCGGCCTTGATAAATGCGTCCAGGTCCCCGTCCAAAATGCTGTCCACATCGCCGGTCTCGATCCGGGTCCGCAGGTCCTTGATCATTCGGTAGGGATGGAGAACATAAGACCGGATCTGATTGCCCCATGCGATTTCGGATTTGTTTTCTTCCATTTTCTCGAACTTCTCGAGTTGTTTTTTCTTTTGCATATCGTACAGGCGGCCCTTCAAGACCTTCATCGCCGAGGCCTTGTTTTTGTGTTGGGACCTCTCGCTTTGGCATTGGACGACGATCCCGGTGGGAAGATGGGTGATGCGAACGGCCGAATCCGTGACGTTGACGTGTTGACCCCCGCGGCCCGAGGCCCGGTAGGTGTCGATCCGGAGGTCTTCCGGATTGATCGAGACGGCAATGTCCTCCTCGACCTCGGGAAAAACGAAGACAGCGGCGAAAGAGGTATGACGCCGCTTATTGGCGTCGAAAGGGGAGATGCGGACCAGCCGGTGGACGCCCGATTCCTGGCCGAATCGTCCGAAGGCATAATCTCCATCCACCCTCACCGTGACGCTTTTGATACCGGCCTCCTCTCCCGGCATCACGTCGAGGATCTCGGTTGTATAGCCCTTCCGTTCGGCATATCTGAGGTACATTCGCAGGAGCATCTGGGCCCAGTCCTGCGATTCGGTTCCCCCCGCGCCGGGGTGGATGGTGAAGAGGGCGTTTCGGACATCGTCCTCCTCGAAGAAGAGGGTTTGAAGCTCCGCTTCTTCGAGGCCTTTGGCCAGGCCGTCGAGGGCCTTTTTCAACTCGGCACCGGTGTCTTCACCTTCGGCTAAAAGCTCGAACAAAACCTCGACCTCATCTTTCTTTTCTTCCAGATGGGAGAAGGCCCTGACCGCATATTCAAGCTTTTTTTTCTTTTGCTGCAGGGCTTGGGACTTCTTCTGATCTTGCCAGACCGCCGGCGACGAGAGTTCCTCCGTAAGGGCGGTCAGCTGGGATCTTTTGCCTTCTAAGTCAAAGAAAACCTCGGAGCTCTTCAAACTTGAGCAGGTGTTCTCTGATCCGGGCCTGAAGATCGGATGACGGGCTTTCCGAGGTTGATTTTTCTGCGCTCACGGGTCGTCCTGACAAACGCAAGAATATCGAAGACCCCGCCCCATGTCAAGCCCGCTCGGCTCGGAAACGATGTTTCTCCGAACAGGCGGACATTTTATCGTCTCTCAATCTCGAACGATGAAGTAATCGGTCTTTCGCCCGGCGGCGGCGGAGAGCTTTCCGCGAACCTCCTCCGCCTGTTCCCTGGTCGGGTATCCCCCGACTCTCACCCTGAAGACGGGGACCCGGTCGGTCGGCTGCGGATCCATGACCACGACCGGATAGCCCATTCCTCTGAACCTCCGGGCCGTCGTTTGCGCGGCCGGTTCTTCAGCCAGGGCGGCGACCTGGACGTAGTAGAGGTTCTTCTCAACAGCCGGCTTAGGCGGGCTGGATTTTTCCGCCGCTTTTGTCTCTGTTTTGAGCGGCTCCGGCCGGGATTGAAGGGGAAGGATCTCTTTCTTGGCCGGGGTGGATTCCGACTTGACCGCCGCCGCTCTTCCGGACGGCTCGCCGGCCGGCGCCTGTTCCGGTTTCATCTCAGGCAGCATGGTGATCTTTTCCTTGAGGGGTTCCGCTTCCTGGCGAGCGATGATGTTGGCCTTCTCGGCGGCCTGAACATGCTTTTTGCCGACCGAGACGCCCAGCAGGAAGATAACAACGCCGATGAGCAAGATGCCCAGAAAGATGATGGCCAGCTGGGTGCTGGAGACCTGGATTTCCCGGAATTCTCTATTTTTCATCACGATTTTTCGGTTCGGGGCTTTTCGGAAACAAAAGACCTCAGGAACTCGATGGGCAGAGGAAAGATGATGGTCGAGTTCTTTTCCGTAGCGATCTCGGTCATGGTCTGGAGGAATCGCAGCTGCAGGGTTTGGGGATTCCGGGAGATGATGTCGGCCGCGTCGGTCAGCTTGGCCGAGGCCTGGAATTCTCCTTCGGCATGGATGACCTTGGCCCGGCGTTCCCGCTCCGCTTCGGCCTGCCTGGCGATCGCCCGGACCATTGTGTCGGGGAGGTCGACATGCTTCATCTCAACCAGTTGAACCTTGATCCCCCAGGGATCGGTATGCTTGTCCAGAATATCCTGGAGCTGGGCATTCAGTTTCTCCCTCTCCGAGAGAAGGTCGTCAAGCTCGACCTCCCCAAGCACGCTGCGGAGGGTTGTCTGGGAAAGCTGCGACGTCGCGTAGAGGAAATCCTGGACCTCGATGATCGCTCTGAGCGGATCCATGACCCGGAAATAGACGACGGCATTGACCTTGACCGTGACGTTGTCCTTGGTGATGACATCCTGCGGCGG
This sequence comes from Candidatus Aminicenantota bacterium, assembly GCA_016934895.1. Lineage (GTDB taxonomy): Bacteria > Acidobacteriota > Aminicenantia > Aminicenantales > UBA8522 > UBA8522. The sequence continues at coordinate 1,638 of JAFGRZ010000073.1, read as the reverse complement.
GATGTCCATCGTGACGAGTCTCAGGCTGACCTTCAGCATGCGGTCGATGGGCGCGAAGACGAAGATCAAGCCGGGACCTTTGGGCTGAGGAAGGACACGTCCCAACCGAAAGATGACCCCGCGCTCGTATTCGCGCAAAACCTTGATGCAGTTCAGAAGATAAAGGACAATAACGCCCGCGACAATGATCGGAACCGATAAAACCATGGAAGCCTCCTTTCTTTCCCGGGGCCGCCGTCCACTCGGACGGACCGTCCGGGTTTCTTTCTACAACTTCTCGACCCGAATCTTGAGAGAGTCCAAAACCCCGACGACCTTGATCTTGCTCCCCTTGACGACGGGCTCAACGGCTTCGGCATTCCAGATCTCGCCGTGGACGAAGACCTTTCCTTCAGGATTCAGATCCGTTTGGGCGGACCCGACCTCGCCGACCAGGCCTTCCTTTCCGGTGAACGCCTTCCTGGCGTGCGCACGGACGACGAGAACCAAGAGGAAAAAAAAGATCAACGAAAGGCCGGCGGCCAGGGGAATGATGAAAGCCAGGCTGGGCCGCAGCTCGGGGATTGGGGAATCGATGAGCATAATGGAGCCGATGACCATGGCGACGACGCCTCCGACACCGAGTATACCATAACTCTGCACCTTGACCTCCAGGATGAACAGGCCGATGGCCAACAGGATCAGGAGCAGCCCGACATAGTTGATGGGGAGTATCTGAAAGGAAAAAATGGCCAGAAGAAGACTGATTCCGCCGAGAACGCCCGGCAGTATGGCGCCCGGATGGCTGAACTCGAAATAGAGGCCGAGAAGCCCGAGCATCAGGAGAATATAAGCCAGGTTAGGGTTGGAGATGGTGATCAGGAATTTCTGCCGTGCGGTCATGGGAATATCAATGACCGCTTCCCCCTTCAGTTGAAGCAAAACCTGTTCTCCATCGAACCGGTTGACAAGGCGTCCGTCGAAATGCTCGATGATCTCCTGTTCGCTGCCCGCGACGAGGTCGATCAATCCTTTGTCGAGAGCCTCCTTCTCGGTATAAGACAGGCTCTTTCGCACGGCGTCCTCCGCCGCCTGGATATCGCGGCCCCTTTTTTCCGCCAGAGTTTTGATGTAGGAAGCGGCGTCGTGCGTGACTTTTTCTTCCATGGTCTTGTCCATGGTCTGGCCGGTGATCGAGATCCCCACCGGATGGGCGGCTCCGGTGTTGGTACCCGGCGCCATAACGAAGAGATCGCTGGCGATCCCGATGTAGAAACCGGCCGATGCGGCCCGCGCGCCGCTCGGCGCGACATAAGTCACGATGGGGACTCGCGATGACAGAATCTTGGAGATGATCTCCCGCATTGAGGAATCGAGTCCGCCGGGGGTGTTCAAGACGATGATCAGAAGGCGGGCGTCTTCCAGCTCCGCCTTTTCGATGCAACCCACGATGTATTCGGAGGAAATGGGATGCACCGGGCCGTCCACGACGATTCTATAGACGGACGCCCATCCGGAGAGAGCGAGAAACGAGATCAGCAGGGCCGGGAGAATGGCTCTTTTCATGTTGATTTCATTATAGGTACTCGCCCGAACCAAGTCAACAACGCGGCTTGACTTTTGGGGACGATTCATGAATGATAAATGACCGTTCACCCG
>JAFGRZ010000325.1 GCA_016934895.1 Candidatus Aminicenantota bacterium | reverse complement strand
CCCCGGCCCCAAGGTCATGCTGGTCAACGAGACCGCGGGAAGCGGCGGCGATTTCCTGCCCTGGCTGTTTCGCAAGTCCGGACTGGGCACGATCATCGGGAAGCGCACCTGGGGCGGCCTGGTCGGCATTCTCGGGTTCCCGGCGCTCATGGACGGCGGCCGTGTGACCGCGCCCAACCTGGGAATATGGACCGAGGACGGCTGGATCGTCGAGAACGTAGGCGTTCCGCCGGACATCGAGGTCGAACAGTGGCCGGCCGAGGTGGCCGCCGGACACGACCCCCAACTGGAGAAGGCCATTCAGGTGGTCATGGAAGAGCTCAAAGCGAATCCGCCCAAGAAGCTCGTCCGTCCGCCCTTCCCAATCAGAGTGAAATAGCCTGATAGGGTCGTAGAAAAACAAAAAAAGACTTGATGAACTCAAGGATATATTGTTCCCACTGACGCTCGCCCTTTCCCGCCGGGCCGGCCTCCTCATCTTCGATGAACTGACTTCCTGACTCGGTCCTGTCTTTTGGCGGGAGCTCCTGGTCGGCCGGGGGGCTAAGGAACGTTTTCCTCAAGCCCGTCCGTAGAGCTCTGTTAGGTCGGCGAGTGTATCCGCTAGGCCGTCCGTCATCTGTCCGGGGGAGAGCCTCCATCTCCAGTTCCCCCGGCTGGTGGCCGGCCGGTTCATCCGGCAATCTTCACCTAAACCCAGCAGGTCCTGCATGGGGAAGATGCACGTGTTGGCGACCGACATCATGGCCAGGCGGATGAGGGACCAGTGGATCTCTTCCCGCGGGACCTCCCGGCCCAGATAGCGGAACAGCCTCTGTTTGTCCGCCTCTCCGGCTTCGCGGTCGAACCAGCCCCTGACCGTGTTGTTGTCATGGGTGCCGGTATAGACGACGAAGTTCTTTCCGTAAGTGTGAGGGAGGTAGGGATGCATCGGATTGTCTTCGCCGAAGGCAAAGAGGAGGACCTTCATCCCGGGAAATTCAAAATGGTCCATGACCTCCCGGACATCGGGGGTTATAATGCCCAGGTCCTCGGCGACCAAGGACAGGTTGGGGAATCTCCTCGTGAGACGGTGGAAAAAATCCAGGGCGGGCGCTTCCCGCCAGCAGCCGTTGACGGCCGTCGTCTCCGTGGCCGGAACTTCCCAGAAGCCCACGAATCCCCGGAAATGATCGATCCTCATGACGTCGAACAATCCCATATTGTGCTCGATCCGGCGGACCCACCAATCAAAATCTCTTTCTTCGAGGACCTCCCATCTGTAGAGCGGGTTACCCCAGAGCTGGCCGGTGGCGCTGAAATAGTCGGGGGGAACACCCGCTACAACATAAGGCTTCTTCCGCTCGTCCAGCTTGAAAAGGTCCGGGTTCACCCAGACATCGGAGCTGTCGTAATCAACGTACACCGGGATATCGCCGAAGATGAGGATCCCTTTGCGGCGGCAGTGCTGCTTGAGAGCAAACCACTGTTTGAAGAAAGCATACTGAAGGAAGATCTCCTTCTCGATCTCAGGCAGGAATTTCTGTCTGGCCGCCGCGATGGCCTTTGTCTCCCGGTCCCGGAGTCCGTCCTCCCAATCCCCCCAGACCCGGCCCTGGAAATGTCTTTTCAGGGCGGCGAAAAGAGCGAAATCGTCCAGCCAGAAGGAATTGTCCGCCCGGAATCGTTCATACCCGTGCTCCTTTTGCCTTCTTTTATTGAATCCGCGATAGGCTTGATCCAAAATCTTTTCCTTGAAGACACGGGCGGCCCGGTAATCGATCGTCCCTTGGGGAAATTCCGGACGCGAGTCCAGAGCTCTCGCTTCCAGCCAGCCTTCCTCGACCAGCCGTTCGGGACTGATGAGCAGGGTATTATAGGCGAAGGCGGAGTCGCTGTGATAGGGTGAATGGCCGTAAGCTTCGTCGATCGGATTCAGCGGAAGGACCTGCCAGTAGTTCTGTTTGGCCCGGGCCAGGAAATCCGCGAACGCGCAGGCCCCGGGCCCCAAGTCCCCGATCCCGCAGTCTGAGGAAAGGGAGGCGATGGGGATCAAAACGCCGCTGCCTCTTCTCTTCATCCGACCTCCTCGTTGAAAAGCCGAACCTCCGGGAGGCGCATCAGGTGACCTTCACCTGAAGATATTGTCCGATTTTTTCTATATTTTCAATCCATTCCCGGGAGTCTTTTTCTCCTCCGTCGGATTTCTTTTTCATTTCAGGATAGAATTTCCGGGTGACCAGGAAGAAGACGTTCTGGCTTTTCCAGAGGTCGAGATCCAAATGCAGATCCTTCAGCAGTCCGATAATGCCGGCGATCGTCCGCAGAAGCGCCGTCTCGCGGGGATTCCGGGAGAGCCTTTGCATCAGGCCGTCGATCCTGCGGACGGCCACGAAACCCAGGCTCTCTCCGTCCGGGGAGAAAGACCATTTATTGAATTCCCCGACCAGCTTGCGGACGGCTTCCAGATCCGGCGTTTCCTCTTTAAGGGCGCGGATCAGGTCCATGGTCAGGATAGAAGCCGCCGGAGAGGCCAGAGCTTTGGGAAGGGGTATCTTCATCTCTCTCATGGCCTGCATGATGGGATAGTGGTTCTCGTAGATCTGGCGGAAGGACGTTTCCAATTCTTTGAGGGTGGATTCCAAGATTTGGCTCAACACCTGGCGCTTCTTGTCCCTGAACAGGTGCCAAAGAGAATAGTTATGAGAGCCGAAATGCTTGTCCATGAGGCTGATGACACCCGGGATATCGCTCTTATTGAACGCGTCTTGGACTTCCTGCTTCATTTCGTCGAAACCTTTTTTGCCCACATAATCGCGAATCCCTCCCATCAGGTTATGGTCTCCCAGGTGGAGGACGGCATAGCTGATTTCCTTCTCTTCCCAGACAATCCGGGAGCGCAGCCGGGCCCGTCCCACAGCCAGCTTCTGCCGGCCCGCCTCCCATTTTTCAAAAGCGTTTCTCCGGACCGTGAAGCTGCCGATCTCCTCCTTCCCCGTGTAATCCTCGAAGAGAGAGGAGACCGCGTAATGAACTCCCACCCGCAGAAGGTCGATCACGGCCGGGCGAACGAAGAGGTCATAGACGCGGGCGCCGTTCCCGTATTCGGGGACGTTGCTGGGCGCCTTCTCCAATATTTTCAAGAAATCCCCCTCGTGATCGGGCGCGCCTGTCTCTCGAGCGAGTTGCATGGCCCGGGCGGCATATTGAATCACCTGGACCGTTTCGATGCCGGAGATGTCGTCGAAGAACCAGCCGCAACTGGTGTACATGAGCATGGCGCAGCGCTGCATTTCCAGGAGACGGAGGAGCGTGATCCGGTTTTCCGCGGAGAGCGGGGAGGTCGCGTGGTCCGAAAAAAAGGAGCGAACGGATTCATCCGAACGGTTGAGGATCACCCGGATATACTGATCTCTGGCCGTCCAGGGGTCCTTCATGAGCCCGGCGCCCTGTCTCTCAAAATGGGAAGCGAGCTTGTCCCGCAGCCAGTCCATGGCTCTCCGGAGAAAAAAGCGCCATTCCTGGGTCCACCCGGTGTGTTGCCCGGTCTGACAGCCGCAGTGGCCCCTCCAGCGTTCGATCCCGTGGGCGCAGCTCCAGGAGCTGTTTTCGAAAAGCTGGACCTCATGAAGAGGAGGGTATTTCTCGAGATACTCACCATAGACCGTGATCCGGGTGGTGTTGTTGGATTCGATATCATAGAGGCAATAGGCCAGGGCCATGTCGCCGAAGCGGTTGTGATGTCCGTAGGTCTCCCCGTCGGTGGCGATATGGACGATCTGAGGCTCCGGCGAAGCCTTGTCGAAAACGTCGAGCAGCCGCCTGGCGAACCGTTGGCCGTTTTTCAGCAGATCCCCGAAAGCGATGTCATGGGATATGGGGCCGTCAAAGATGAAAATTGTTATGGTTTTTCCGTCGCCCAGAGGACACGCATAAGGCCGTCGGGGATCGATCTCTCTTCTGCTCACGTCCACCCATTCCTTCTCTCCGCATTTTCGCGTCTTCGAAACCTGGTGAGGGGCCAGGATGGTGAACTGTATTCCTTCGCCGGCCATGATCTCCAGGGTTTCCAGGTCAACGGACGTTTCCGGCAGCCACATGCCTTCCGGTTTCCTGCCGAAGCGATGCTCAAAATCCTTAATCCCCCAGATGACCTGGGTCCGCTTGTCCCTTCTGTTCGCCAGGGGCATGATCAGATGATGATAGGCCTGGGCGATGGCTGAGCCGTGCCCGGAGTGTCTCTCCCGGCTTTCCTTGTCCGCGCAGAGGATGGCTTCGTAGACGGAAGGATGACGCTTTTCCATCCAGGAGAGCAGCGTCGGGCCGAAGTTGAAGCTGATCTTGGCGTAATTGTTCACGATATCGATGATCCGTCTTTCCGAATCCAGAATCCGGGAGGCGGAGTTGGGAGCGTAGCATTCGAAGGTGATCCGTTCGTTCCAGTCATGAAAAGGCGAAGCCGAATCCTGGATCTCGACTTCTTCGAGCCAGGGATTTTCCCGGGGGGGCTGATAGAAGTGGCCGTGAATGCAAACGCACTTGTCCATTGTTCAATCCCACCGTCTTTTCAGGACGAGCATTCCCAGAGGCGGTATGTTCAAGCACAGAGAATGATCCTGACCGTGGAAGGGGATGGACGTTGCCGTCGCGCCGCCCATGTTCCCTTGGCCGCCTCCCCCGTATTCTTTGGCGTCGCTGTTCAGCATTTCGCGCCAGAATCCCGCGGCCGGAACCCCGATCCGGTAGTCCGGTCGGGGCACGGGAGTGAAATTGCAGACGACGAGGACGGTATCTTCGGGAGACCGGCCCTTTCGGAGGAAACTGATGATGCTGTTCTCCCAGTCGCTGAAATCGATCCAGGCAAATCCTTCCGGGTGAGAATCCAATTCATGCAGCCCGGGCTCTTCCCGGTGCAGGCGGTTCAGATCTTTGACCCAGCGTTGGACTCCATGGTGAGGTTCGAACTGGAGGAGGTGCCAGTCCAGGCTGTCCTCATGGACCCATTCCCGCCTTTGCCCGAATTCTCCCCCCATGAACAGGATCTTTTTGCCCGGGTGCGTGTACATGAATCCCAGGAGAAGGCGCAAATTGGCGAACTTTTGCCAGTCATCGCCGGGCATCTTGTGGAGAAGAGATCCCTTTCCATAGACCACTTCATCATGAGAGAGCGGGAGAATGAAATTTTCCGTAAAAGCGTACCAGAGACTGAAGGTCAGCTGGTTGTGATGATATTTGCGGAACAAGGGGTCTTTTGAAAAATATTCCAGAGTGTCATGCATCCATCCCATGTTCCATTTCTTCCCGAAACCCAGTCCCCCCACGTACACCGGCCGGGTCACCATCGGCCAGGCGGTCGATTCTTCCGCGATGGTCTGAATGTCGGGGAAGGTTCCGTAGGCTACTGCGTTGAATCTCTTCAGGAAGGCGATGGCCTCGAGGTTTTCCCGGCCGCCGAACGGATTGGGGATCCATTCCCCTTCCTGCCGCGCGTAATCCAGGTAGAGCATCGAAGCGACCGCGTCCACCCGGAGGGCGTCGGCATGATACTTGTCCAGCCAGAAGAGCGCGTTGCTGATCAGAAAGTTCCTGACCTCGTTCCGCCCGTAATTGAAGAGGCTGCTTTTCCATTCGGGATGAAAGCCTTTTCTGGGATCCTGGTGTTCATAGAGATGGGTTCCGTCGAAATGGGCCAGGCCGTGTTCGTCGGAGGGAAAATGGGACGGGACCCAGTCCAGCATCACCCCGATTCCGTTCTGATGGAGCTGGTCAACGAGGAACATGAAATCCTGCGGCGGACCATACCGGCTGGTGGGAGCATAGTATCCCACGACCTGGTATCCCCAGGATCCGTAGAAAGGATGCTCCATGACCGGCAAAAACTCCACATGAGTGAAACCCATGTCTTTCACATAATCCACAAGATAGGGGGCCAGTTCGCGGTAGCTCAAGAACCGCTTGTTCTCTTTGGGGGCCCTTCGCCATGAGCCCAGGTGAACCTCGTACACAGACATCGGGGCGTCGGGCGCATTGTGCCGGGCGCGGCGTCTCTGCCATTCCTCATCGCCCCAGCGGTAGTCCAGGTCCCAAGCCACGGAAGCCGTCCGGGGAGAAAGCTCCCAGTAATAGGAAAAGGGATCCCCCTTATCCACTTCATAATCCCGATAACGGGAGACGATATGGTACTTGTACAATTCCCCTTTTCGCAGTCCCGGGATGAACCCCTCCCAGATTCCCGAACCATCCCATCTCACCGCCAGGGGATGGGCTTTCTTGTCCCAGCCGTTGAAGCCCCCCACCACGGACACCTCTTTGGCGTTCGGCGCCCAGACGGCGAAATGATAGCCTTCCTGGTCCCCCACGGACATCGGTCGGGAGCCCAGCTTATCGTAGAGACGAAACTGGTTCCCTTCCCTGAAGAGATAGATATCCTGTTCCGTGAGCCGGGTCGGGCCGTGAATCACTCCTCCCGGGGTCTTCTCGTTTGACCCGGTCTGTTTTTTTACCCTATCCGTCATTCTATGATTCTTCAGCCTCGCCCTTTTTCAGAGGCGGGAAAATACATTCTTTACATTCTTTGTCTACCGGGCGGCCGGGAACCATATGATATCATAAAACTCCCGATCCTCGATGGTCCGATCGAAGAGTTCGGCCGGAGGCGGAGGAAAAAAATGGGAAGAAAATGGGCCGACATCAGTCTAAATGATAGATGTGGTAGTATAGATATTCTTGCGGAGCCCGTTGGATCGCCCCAAGAGAAGGCTGGGGATGAGAAGCCGGGTCCCCTGGAGGAGAGACTGAAAAAGAGCAAGGTCAGTCACCGACCATCAAGGAAGACGAATGAAAACAGGCGGAGAATGTCCATGAATAGTCCCCCCAAATCCCATTTCCCAGGGCTCCTTGCCCGGGGAATTCTCGGGCTTTGCGCCCTGGTTATTGTGTTCGGGGCCGGAGCCTTAGCCGTCCCGGCGGCCCAGGCCTCCCTTGGGCAGGCGTCCGGGAACGAAAAAAACCTCGAGCTCTCTCTTGATGAATGCATCGTCAAAACGCTGAAGAACAACCTCGGCCTGGCGGCCGAAATGCTGACCCCGAGGATGATGGACGAAGCGGTCACCGTGGCCAGGGAGAAGTTCTACCCGACGGTTTCCTTCAGCTATAACAAGCAGAGCACGGAAACTGCCTCCTATTCCTTCCTCGACGCCTCGGATGTCGTGTCCACCCGCCAAAACGACAACACGACCCAGCTTTCCCAGGTCCTGCCGGGCGGCGGCTCGCTCTCCGTGAGCCTGTACAATTATCTGAGCGACTCCAACCGCCGTTTCCAGACCATCAACCCGCGTTACGGGAGCACCCTGCGGTTCAGTTTCAGCCAACCCCTGCTCAAGGATTTCGGCTTCAGGATGAGCCGGCGGGAGATCATCGTCGCCGGCTTCAACCGGGACGTGTCCGAGGAGAATCTTAACCAAGTTCTCGAGAACACCATCTATCGTGTCGAAAGCGGCTACTGGATCCTCGTCTACAGCCGGGAAAATCTTAACGTCGTCCGCCAGTCACTGAAACTTGCTGAGGAGCTCCTGGAAAACAACAGGATTCAGGTGGAAGCGGGAATGCTCCCTCCCATAGAACTGCTGACCGCCGAAGCCGAGGTCAAGCTGCGCCAGGCTGAAATCCTCGAGGCGGAGGCCCAGGTTAAGAATAACGAAGAGCTGCTCAAGACAATCATCAACCTTTCGGCCGAGATGGACGATCTCAAATCCGTGAGAATTACGCCGACCGACACTCCCACCGTGGACAGGGCGGATGTGGATTTCGATCAGGCGCTTGAGACCGCCATTCGGAAGAGACCCGACCTCCAGGCGCTGCGGATCGGCCTCAAGAACCGGGAGTTCGACCTAAGCTATGCGAAGAACCAGCTCCTGCCTGATGTCCGGCTTCAGCTGTCCTACTGGAGCCCGGGACTTTCCGGCGACCAGATCCTCTACCAGGACGGCAACGCTCTTTCCGGGATCGTGGTCGGAACCGTCCCGGGGAAACAGTCCACCGCCCTCAAGGATGCCTTCCGTTTCACCTATGCCAACTCGTCTATCGGAGTGACGGTGAGCCTGCCGGTGAGCAATGTCCTGTCCAGGGCCTACCATGCCCAGGCCAAGACCAGCCTCGAGCGGGCCAAGCTCCTCATCAAGAACCAAGAGCAGCAACTAACGCTCGAGCTCGGCAACGCCGTCCGGGCGGTCGAGACCAACTACCTGAGAACCCAAGCCTACAAGGCCGCCCGGGAACTGGCCCAGCAGAAGCTCGAGGCCGAGCTCGAAAAGCTCCAGGTGGGGATGAGCACCAATTATCTTGTCCTCCAGTACCAGAGGGACCGGGCCAACGCCCAAACGCTGGAGCTCAAAGCACTGATCGATTACAAGATATCGCTGGCCGAGCTGGACAGGGTCATGGGTGTCGGCCGCGAGCGGCAGAACGTGAATGTCGTTCTGGAAAGCTGGTGATGAAAATGATCAAGAACCTCAAGAATCTCAGCTCACGAAAAAAACTTCTCCTCGGGGCCGGCCTGGTGATTCTCCTCATCATCGCGTGGCTGGTGGGGAAAAATCTTCCCGACGGGGCCCAGGGACCCGGGCAGCGGATGGGGACCGTCGCCGTTGAAGTCGCTCCCGTCGTCGAGGGGCCCATCAGGGACCTCGGGCTTTTTTCGGGAACCCTTGTTCCCAAATCGCAGTTCATCGTGGCTCCCAAAGTCTCCGGCAAGCTCGAGAAACTCTACGTGGACATCGGAGACCGCCTGACGAACGGTCAACTCGTTGCCCAGATCGAGGATGAAGAATACCAACAGCAGGTCATCCAGGCCGAGGCCGACCTCAGCGTGGCCCGAGCCACGCTTGAAGAGACGCGCACCGGCGTGGAATTGGCCCGGAGGGATCTGGAAAGGGCCGAGAGCCTGCACACGAAGAGAATCATGTCCGATTCGCAGATGGATGCGGCCAGAGCCCAGTTCAACGCCCAGGAGGCGCGATTCAAGGTGGCGGCCGCGGTGGTGTCCAACCGGGAATCCGCCCTGCAAGCGGCCCGGGTCCGGCTTTCCTATACCCGGATCAAAGCCGCCTGGGATAAAGGAAGCGACGTCCGCCATGTCGGGGAAAGGTTCGTGTTCGAAGGGGCTTTGCTTTCTGTCAACAGCCAGATCATCTCCGTGATCGAGCTGCAGCCGATCACCGCCGTGATCTACGCCACAGAGAAGGACTATTTCCGTATCCGCTCCGGACAGGACGTCGCCGTATCGAGCACCGCTTTCCCGGACCGGACTTTTCAGGGAAAGGTGACCCGGGTGGCGCCTCTCCTCCAGGAAGCGTCGCGCCAAGCCCGGGTGGAGATCGACATCAGCAATGAAGACGGGACGCTCAAGCCCGGCATGTTTGTCAACGCCGCGATCGAATTCGCCCGCCGCGACAATGCGAAACTCGTGCCGTACAGCTCCCTTGTGCAGAGGGAGAACCGGTCGGGAGTCTTCATCGCCGACACCGAAAATAAGAAAGCGCATTTCAAGCCGGTCAAGGTGGGGATCGTCGAGGGGGAAAACGCCGAAGTGATCGAGCCCGCCGACCTCTCCGGATATGCCGTCGTCCTGGGACAGCATCTTCTTCAGGACGGGATGAACATCATCCTGCCCGAGAGAATGTCCGGGCCGGCTTCCGGCCGACAGCCGAGATAAGGGAAAGAACGAAAGAAGGAGCAAACCGTGAGCCTCTCTGAATTCTCCATCCACCGGCCGATCTTCACGATCATGTTGATCCTTGTGGTGCTCGTCCTGGGCTTTATCGCCCTGGCCCGTCTGCCCATCGACCTCATGCCGGACATCACCTTCCCGACGTTGGCCGTTTCCGCCTCCTATCCCAACACCGCTCCCGAGGAGATGGAACAGATGATCGCCCGGCCAATAGAAGAAGCCATGAGCTCAGTCCCGGGAGTAGAGGAGATCTTCTCAACATCCTCCCAGGGGACGAGCACGGTTCGGATCATGTTTGACTGGGGAACAGACCTGGAGGCGGCAGCCGACGATGTCCGGGAAAGACTCGACCGGATCATCGGCCGGCTTCCCGAAGACATCGACCGGCCCACCCTACGCAAGTTCGACCCGGCCCAGTTTCCGGTGCTCATGTTGGGCGCCCTGAGCGAGCTCGACCCGATCCAGCTGAGAAAAATCATCGATCAGCAGATTTCCTACCGGATCGAGCGCGTTCCCGGCGTGGCCTCGATCGACGTCTGGGGCGGCCTGGAAAGGGAAATCCAGGTCAATCTGTTCCCGGACAAGGTCAAGGCCCTCGGCCTCCCCCTCGACACGATCATCAGCAAGATCAGGCAGGAGAATATCGACGTCCCGGCCGGGACGATCGAAAAGGGAAACTACGAGATCGTGGTCCGCATCCCGGGAGTCTACACTTCGATCGACGAGATCAAAGAGACGATCGTCGCCCTGCGTGAAGGCGCGGCGATCCGGCTGCGGGACATCGCCAGCGTCGAGGACACCTTTCGCCGGGTGACCCGGGTGGCCCGGGTGAACGACACGCCCGGGATCCGGCTCGCGGTTTATAAACAATCGGGAAAGAATACGGTTCAGATCGTCGAAGGCGTGCTGAAGGAGATCGAGAGACTGAGCGTGGACTATCCCCAGATCCAATTCATCCCCGTGCGGGACAGCGCCAAGTTCATCCGGAACGCCATCACCAACGTGGCCTCATCGGCCATGTACGGAGGATTGCTGGCTATCTTTATCCTCCTGTTTTTCCTGGCCAACGTCCGGAGCACCCTGGTCATCGCCGCCTCCATCCCGATCTCGATCAT
>JAFGRZ010000072.1 GCA_016934895.1 Candidatus Aminicenantota bacterium | reverse complement strand
TCTCCCGGGCTTCGGCGGCGGCTTCGGGAGAAAAATCCGTCTCCAGGCCAAACCGCTTGATCACCACGCGCGTATCGACGCCGGGATCGTCGGGCGCTCCCAGGACCTCCCGGACGGCCAGGGTTTCCCGGTCGGCCTCGATAATGATCCCGGGAGACAGATCGAACGCGCCGGTCGCCGCCAGCGGGATCTCTTCCGCGGGCGCATCGAAGGGCACAAGGTACGGCCGTCCGAAGCGTTCCAGGAAGATCCCGAGCAAAGTCGTCCTCCCCTTTTTCAGCAGGCGGACGACCTGTCCCTCGGGCTTCCCTTTCTTACCCCGCTCTTTGACCGTGATCTCGACGTGGTCACCGTCGAGCGCTCCCAGGGAATACCGGCCCGGGATGAAGATGTCTTCACGCTCCCCGCCTTCCGGCCGGACGAACCCGTACCCCCGGCCGGAAGATAGGAACTCACCCCGGAGGACGGTCCGATCCGGGACTGAGATGTAGCGGTCTTTGTTTCTATGGACACGGCCTTTTTTTTCGAGGGCCCTGAGCGCCGCCCGGAGCCGGGTTTGGGAGCGGCCGCGGAGGCGCAGGGACCCGGCCAGTTGAGGGAAGGACAGGCCCCCTCTTTTCTCTTTGAGCGCGGCCAGGACGGCGTCTTCCAACATTTCAATAATAAAAAAAGCTCACATAGGGAATCCGGAATTCCTCGCGCCAGCGCTTGAGGAGCCGGATGCGGAATATCTCATCGGCAGGCGCGCCCGGCCGCCCGGGAACATCCGGCCGGGAAGTCATCTTCATCTTGCCCCGGTCACCGGCCTCGGCCGTCCGGAGGATGAGCGTCTCGATTTTCTCATCCAGGCGCTCGAGCGTCTCGTCGACAACGTTTTTCCGGGAGACGGCGGCCAGGGCCTCATGATAGGTTTCCCGAAGAAATTCCGCTTCGGGGGGCAGGCTGTCGAGGAACCTCCGGACTTCAGACCGGACCTTCTTTCTTTTATCGTCCCTGGAACTGTCTTTCCTGCCGCGGCCGACCCGGCGGTCTCGGAATTCGGCATGGGCCTTAGCGACTTCGGTCCGGCAGGAAGAAAGGGAAAACAGCCTCCGTCCTTGCGCCCGCCGCGGGGCAGCCCGTTCGAAGACGCGCTCGATGCCATCCAGCACGACCTGCAGGGGAATCCGCGCCTCTTCCCAGGAAGAGATCGTGACCATGTCTTGCGAGGAAAGGACATACGGCGCTCCCCGCCGAACGAAAAAAGCCCGCGCGATCTCCTGGTAATAACGGCTCTGTTTTTCTCTTCGGGACATGGGTGCCCTCGCTCCATCCGCCTTTCGTCTTCAGGCCGCCGGTCTCTCCTCCCGGTTCCTCTCGAAGACGATCCGCAGACCTTCGAGGACCAGGTGCGGCTCGTGGTGATGGGGCCTTTTGATCTCCGGACTGAGCGGCGCGGCGAAGCCTCCGGTGACGACGATCTTGGGCTCGGCTCCGAGCTCAGTGGCGATCTCGGCGATGATGGTGTTGACGAGACCGATGTAACCGAAATAGATCCCGGACTGCATGCTGGCAACGGTGGTCTTGCCGATGGCTTTCTTGGGCTTGACGACTTCGATCCGGGGCAGCTTGGCCGTGCGCAAGTAGAGGGCCTCGGCCGAGATCTGGATGCCGGGAGCGATCGCTCCCCCCAGGTACTCGCCTTTGGCCGTGACGGCGTCAAAAGTCGTGGCCGTGCCGAAATCGACGATGATGCAGGGCCCGCCGTATTTTTCAAAGGCGCCGATCGAGGCCACCACCCGGTCCGCCCCGACCTCGCCGGGATTCTCATAAAGAATGGGCATCCCCGTCCGGATGCCCGGTCCGACGATGAGAGCCTTGATCCCGAACAGTTTCTGGCTCAAAGCCTGAAAAGCGGGCGTTAGCGGCGGCACAACGCTGGAGATGACGATTCCCCTTATGGCCGCCGGGTCGACGGTGCCGAAGCGCAGCAATTCGAACAGCATGATGCCGTATTCGTCGGCGGTTTTCTCCCGCTCCGATCGGACGCTCCAGTTCCGGAGGAGCCTCTTCCCCTCGAATAGGCCCATGGCGATGGTCGTATTCCCGATATCAATGGCCAGAAGCATGCTTCACCTTTCCTCGGCCAACGCGTTCATTGGTCATTCATTATAATCGATCGCGACGATTTCTGCCGGGGACAGCAGCCGGATCTCTCCATCCCTCTCCAGTCTCAACCGCGCCCGCACATCGATCCCACGGAAGAGCCCGGTCAGTTTTGCCCCCTCCTTTCGGATTTCGACGACGGCACCGGACGGAATCGTCAATTTCGATTCGTAGGCCTGAACGATCTCATCCCTCCGTCCCCGGGTGAAGGCCGCATACCAGCGTTCCAATCCTCCCCAAAGCGCGGTCTCGAGCGCCGCCCTCTCGACCTCCCGGCCCAGGGCGATCCGGAGCGAAGTCGCCGTCTGCCGGAGAGGAACGGGGAAATCCTCTTTTTCCTGGCCGATGTTCAACCCGATGCCCAGGATCGAATGATCCACCTTGTTCCCTAAAAAGTCGCTTTCACAGAGGATCCCGCCGAGTTTCCGGCCGTCCCGGATGATATCGTTCGGCCATCCCAGAGCGGCCTCCAAGCCCGTGGCTTTCCGAATGGCCTCGACGCAGCCGACCGCGGCGGCCAGCGGAAGAAGCGATAGATCCGAGCGCCGCGGCCGCAGGATAACGGAAACGTAGAGACCTTGTCCGGGAGGAGAGTGCCAACTCCGTCCCTTGGTGCCCTTCCCCGCCGTCTGCTCGCCGGCCATGACCACCGTGCCTTCGGGCGAACCTTCCCGCGCCAGCCGCTTGGCCAGATCGTTGGTCGAAGCACAACTCGAAAACAGATGGACGATCGCTCCGATGATCATGGATTCCCATCTCCGGCCGCGCGGACGGTATTTACCTCTTTTCCTTGTCGAGCCATTCTTTGAGATCGGCCCGGAGAGATGCCTTCAAGCGCTTTTCGAGCTCTCGCTCAACCGAAAGGATCTCTTCCCGGAGCAGGATCCTGATCCTGTCCTCGAGGTCCTCGCGGGACCCGGACGAGGGAGGGGACGGGATGAATTCTTCTTCTTGGAACAAGGGAAGAACCCCGGCCGAAGGGACATCCTCGATCAACGATTCTTCGGGAAAGGACGGCGGGACTTTGTGGCGGTCGACCGTCTCCCGTATGAGCCGGGCCAGTCTCTCGGAATCAAAAGGCTTCTGGATGATCGCATCGCACGCCAACCCGTTAAGTCTCTCCTTATCCAGCGGCTCAAAGGCGTTCTTGATCAGGATAAGGACAACGTTTTTCGACTCCTTGCGGCTCCGGAGATAATGTCCGACTTCGTAGCCGTCCCGCGAAGGAAGGTCCGGGCTGAGAAGGACGGCGTCCGGGTCGATCCGGTCGAGCGCTTCGATCACTTGAAGCCCGTCTTCGATGGCCTGGACCTCGAATTCCGGTTCCGGAAACGCCATCTGCACGACTTTTTGGACGGATGGGCTGGGATCGGCCAGAATCACTTTATACGGCATGGAAGTTTGTCGGGGACATCCCTCATTATGCTTATTCCTCCACATCTGTCAATCCGGGAACGGCTCTATGACGAAAAGTGTGGTTGCACGGATAGGACGGGAAGTATGACCAGCCGCAATCTGCCTCGCTCCCAATCGGTTTTTTAACGCCGTCCCCTCAATGGTCGCTGCGGCAGATTGCGGCTGCTCCCCTCCCCAACCTCGCATCAATCCCACTTGTCGTCACAGAGCCTCAGGGAACGAACTAGGGGATGTTCTCTTTAGTACTCGATGAAGACGGAAT
The DNA here is from genome assembly GCA_016934895.1 of Candidatus Aminicenantota bacterium. Taxonomy (GTDB): domain Bacteria; phylum Acidobacteriota; class Aminicenantia; order Aminicenantales; family UBA8522; genus UBA8522. Next base: position 5,252 of record JAFGRZ010000072.1, on the reverse strand, counting down.
TCTCCCCCAGGAGATGCTCGACGCCGCGGGTGAGCTCCTCCGAGGGGGAGACGCCGTGCACCTCGATGGACTGGGCGACGACACGGTAGGAATGAGGAGTCTCCAGCTCGAAAAAGACGGGGCATTCGCCGAGATTTCTCTCGAGCAGCTCCTTGAGCTCGGCGATGACCGATTCCTCCAGGCCGGGAAGGAAAATCCGGACGATGACCTTCTTGGCCTGCTTCTGGAAAGCGTCCCCGAGGGCCATGACTTCGTTGAGGCTGATCCGGCGGTTGTCTCCCTCGCCCATGAACCGCCCCTTGACCCAGACCAGATTTCCCTCCCTCAGGCATTCAGAGAAACGCTTGAAGCTGTCCGGGAAGGCCACGACGTCGATCCGGCCGCTCAAGTCTTCCAGGATGAAGGTGGCCATGCGTTCGTCCTTTCGGGTCTTGACGAGCCGAATGGCGCTGATGATCCCGGCCACCCGGATCTCGGAGTTGAAGTCCTTCTCCTCGTCGAGCTGGCTGATCGAATGGGAGGTCAGCTTTTTGAGGCGTTTCTCGAACTGAGCCAGGGGATGGCCGGTGATATAGAAACCCAGCGCATCCTTTTCATAAGAAAGGAACAGCGATTCGTCCCACTCCCGCATTTCCCTGACTTCAGCCGGGATATCCGGAGGAGCGAGCTGGCTCCCTCCAAAGAGAAGGCTCTGCGGAGTCTGTCTCATTTTCTGTAGTCCGTGGCCATATTCGATCAGGGCGTCGATCATATGGAACGACTGGGAACGCCGCCAGCCGAGCGAATCGAAGGCGCCCGCCTTGATCAGACTTTCCAAGACCTTCTTGTTGACCGTTCGAGCGTCCGTCCCGGCCACGATCTCGAAGGGCGAATGGAAGCGACCCCGCTTCTCTCGCTCCCGCAACAGCTCCCGGGCGGCCGTCTCGCCGACGTTCTTGATCGCCGCCAGCCCGAACCGGATCTCGCCGTTCTTCACCGTGAAGCGGAAATCGCTCTCGTTCACGTCGGGAGGAAGCACCCGGATGCCCATGTTCTGACACTCGTTGATGTACTTGATGACCTGACTGGTCGCGCCCCTCTCGGCCTCGGAGGTCAGCAGAGCGGCCATGAAATGAGCCGGGTAGTGGGCCTTGAGGTAGGCCGTCTGGTAGGCGAGGTAGGCATAGGCCGCGCTGTGCGACTTGTTGAATCCGTACTCGGCGAAGTGCTTGATCTGTTCGAAAATTTTGTTCGCCTGGGACGAGCTGATGCCCCTTTTTTTTGCGCCTTGGACAAACCTCTGCTTCTGCGCCTTCATGATGCTGCCGACCTTTTTGCCCATGGCCTTGCGCAGAATGTCGGCTTCGGCCAGACTGAATCCGGCCAGTTCGGTGGCGATCTTCATAACCTGTTCTTGATAGACGATGATCCCGCGCGTCTCTTTGAGGATGGGTTCAAGCGTGGGAAGTTCATAGCCAATCTGGTCCGGGTGGTTCTTGCGTTTAACGAACTCGGCCGTCATGCCGCTGTTGAGAGGGCCGGGGCGGTAGAGGGCGTTGAGGGCGATGAGGTCGCGGAATATCTCCGGCTTGTAGTTGCGCAGGAGATCCTTCATCCCCGAGCTTTCGAACTGGAAGACCCCGTCGGTGCTGCCGGACTGAAAAAGCGCGAACGTGGCTTCGTCGTCCAGGGGGATCGTCTTGACGTCCACCGTCTCGCCAAGGTTCTTGGCGACGAGCCCGATGGTGTCCTGGATGACCGTCAGGTTGCGAAGCCCCAGCAGGTCCATCTTGAGCAGGCCGATGGCCTCGATGTCCCCCATGGCGAACTGGCTGGTGACCTCGCCCTTGACAGACTGATAGAGGGGCATGAACTCGACGAGCGGCCGGGGCGTGATGACGATCCCGGCGGCGTGGATAGAGGGATGGCGGACCTGGCCTTCGAGGTTCCGGGCGACGGCCAAAAGATGAGCGATCTTGGCGTTCTTGTCGCGCAGCTCCCGGAGCGGCTGGATCTTGTCCAGGGCGCCGTCGATGGTCGCATCCGGGCCGGTCGGTGGGATCATCTTGGCGATCCGGTCGACCTCCGGCAAGGGGACTTCGAGCACGCGGCCGACATCCCGGATGGCGGCCCGGGCGGCCATCGTCCCAAAAGTGATGATCTGGGAGACGTTCTCCCGGCCATATTTATGGGTCACGTATTCGATGATCTCGCCACGGCGCCGTCCGCAGAAATCGATGTCGATGTCGGGCAGGCTGATGCGTTCGGGATTGAGAAAACGTTCGAACAGGAGGTCGTATTCGAGCGGGTCGATCTCGGTGATGCCGAGACAGTAAGCCAGACAGCTTCCGGCGGCCGACCCCCGGCCCGGACCGACCGGGATTCCCCTGGACTTCGCGGTCTGGATGAGGTCCCAGACGGTCAAGAAATATCCCTCGAAGCCCATCCGGTTGACGAGCTCGAGTTCGCGCGCCAGCCGGTCCTCATAATCCTCGCGGGAATGAAGGAGCTCGCCTTTCTCCCATTTGGGGACGAGCTCCTGCCGCCGCATCGCGAACCCTTCTCCGGCGACAAACGCCAGGTACTCGTCCAGCGGCCTATCGCCCGGGGGCTTGAATTGGGGCAAAAAGTGGCTCCCGGAGGGGAAATCGAAATGGCACTGGGAGGCGATATGGATCGTGTTCTGGATGGCTTCGGGGACTTCCTTGAACAGCTCGGCCATCTCCTCGCCCGATTTGAAATAGAACTCCTGTGAGCCGAAGCGGATGCGGTCCGGGTCGCTGAGTTTCTTGTTGGTCTGGATGCAGAGGAGAATATCGTGACTTTCGGAGTCTTCCCTGCGGAGATAGTGGATGTCGTTGGTCGCGACGAGGGGAAGTCCCAGCTTCCCGGCCAGACGGATCAGTTTGGGCAGGACCGCTTTTTGCGCCGGGAGGCCGTGGTTCTGGAGTTCGATATAAAAATGATCCGGGCCGAAGTAAGAAGAATAGTCGGCGGCGGCTTTTTCCGCGGCCTCCTCGTTTTCTCTCTCCAAGAAATAGGAGACTTCGCCCTTGAGGCAGCCCGAAAGCCCGATCAGTCCTTCTGTGTGCCCGGCCAAGAGCTCCTTATCGATGCGGGGACGATAGTAGAATCCTTCGAGGTAGGCCTTGCTCAGCAGGAGGCAGAGGTTGCGATAGCCCTTCTCGTTCTTCACGAGCAATACGAGATGGTAGTGGTGGGGACCGCGGCTGTCCGCCGCCTTATCGAAGCGGCTGCGGGGGGCAACATAGACCTCACAGCCGAGGATGGGCTTGACGTCGCGCGCCTTGGCCTCTTTGAAAAAAGTCACGGCTCCGAAGATATTTCCGTGGTCGGTCAGGGCGACGGCCGGCATCTTGTTCTGGTAAGCCGCCTCCACCAGGGCGGCGGTTTTGACGGCGCCGTCCAGGATGCTGTATTCGGAATGATTGTGCAGATGGATGAATGAATGTTCCATTCTCTTCTATATCTTCAGACGCTTATTCCCATTCGATCGTCGCGGGCGGTTTGGTGGTGATATCGTAAACGACCCGGTTCACCCCCTGGACCTCGTTGACGATGCGGGTCGAGATCCGGGAAAGGGTTTTCGCCTCGGCCGGATACCAGTCGGCGGTCATCCCGTCGACGCTCTGGACGAGCCGCAGGACGATGACCTGGTGATAGGTCCGCTGGTCGCCCATCACTCCGACCGATCGGACCGGCAGGAGAACCGCAAACGCCTGCCAGAGCTTGTGGTACAGCCGGGCCCGCCGGACCTCTTCGAGCAGGATCGCGTCGGCCTCGCGGAGAATGGCGATGCGCCCGGGAGTGACCTCTCCCAGGATCCGCACGGCCAGGCCCGGACCCGGAAACGGATGCTGGGCGATGAATCCGCGGTCGACGCCGAGCTCAGCCGCCAGCGTCCGGACCTCGTCCTTGAAAAGCTCGCGCAACGGCTCGATGAGCTTGAAACGGAGCCCTTTCGGGAGGCCGCCGACGTTGTGGTGCGATTTGATCGTGGCCGAAGGGCCTTTGACCGGGGCGCTTTCAATGACGTCGGGGTAAATCGTTCCCTGGGCGAGAAAATCGACCCGGCCGACCTTCCGCGCTTCGGCCTCGAAAATCTCGATGAAGGTCCGGCCGATCGTCTTGCGCTTCCGTTCGGGAGAGACCACACCGCGAAGGCGTCTCAGGAAGACGGCCGAGGCATCGACGCCCCTGACCCGGAGATGGAGTTTTGTCCGGAACTCCTCCATCAGGCTTTCATACTGGCCCTTCCTGAGGACCCCGTTATCCACAAAGACGCACGTCAGGCTTGGGCCGACCGCACGGTGGACGAGGAGTGAAGTGACGAGCGAGTCCACGCCGCCGCTCAACCCGCAGATCACCCGTCCGCCGTCGACCGCCTGCCGGATCTCAGCGACTTTCCTCCGAATGAAGGATTTCATGCTCCAGTCCGGCTTCATCCCGGCCGCGGAGAACAGGAAATTGGCCAGGATGGCCCTGCCCTGATGGGTGTGGATGACCTCGGGATGAAATTGAACCCCATAGCATCCTTGCCCCGGGGCCTCGAGGACGGCCGCCCGCGTGTTGGCCGTCCGGCCGGTGATCGTGAACCGGGGCGGGACGTCTTCGACCCGGTCGCCATGGCTCATCCAAACCTGCCCCTTGCTCTTGATCCCCTTGAGCAGTCCCGAGCGGTCGCGGACATCGAGCCGGGCGAAACCATATTCCCGCCGGGAAGAAGGCACAACCTTTCCTCCGAGGAGGCGGGCCATGAGCTGGACGCCGTAACAGATGCCGAGGACCGGGATGCCCAGGCGGAAAATCTCCGCCGAAACGAGCGGAGCGCCTTTTTCATAGACGCTGCGGGGGCCGCCCGAGAGGATGAGGGCTTTGGGGGCCTCTTCCCTGATCCGCGCGAGCGGTGTGTCAAAGGGGAAGATTTCGGAATAAACGCCCAGTTCGCGGACCTTGCGGGCGATGAGCTGGGTGTACTGCGACCCGAAATCGAGGACGAGGACTTTGTTCACCCATCGATTCTAGCAGAACGATTTCATGGACTCAACATCGCTTTCGCGGAGATTAGCATCTCTTTTCATGTGATGAAGATGTTAGACAACTTGGGAATGTCAGCGCTCCCCTCAGGTTCTTAACGCCGTTCCCGAAACGTTTTTCTCGGCGCTGCGGAACTCCGCAGAGGCGAAGGGCATGGAATCGTCAGCCCGCTCGCTTCCCCAGCGAGGAAGCTCGCTCCGAACTCCTCCTTCGCT
>JAFGRZ010000071.1 GCA_016934895.1 Candidatus Aminicenantota bacterium | reverse complement strand
ATTTCGGCGGATCGCTCAAGGGCACGCTCACGCTTTCGGCCGGTCTCGGCGGAATGGGCGGCGCCCAGCCCCTGGCCGTAACCATGAACGAAGGCGTGACGATCATCGTCGAGGTGGACCGGGACAGGATCGAGAGGCGGCTCCGGACAAAATATGTCGACACCATGGTGGAAAGCCTGGACGCGGCGCTCCAACTGGCCTCGCAAGCGCAGAAAAAAGGAGAGGCTCTTTCGATCGCCCTCCCGGGAAACGCCGCGGATATCCTGCCCGAGTTCGTCAAACGCGGGATCACCCCCGACGTCCTGACCGACCAGACCTCCGCGCATGACGAGCTTAACGGCTATGTCCCTCACGGCATCCCCTATGAGGAGGCGCTCCGGCTGCGCCGCGAGAATCCCGAGGATTACATGAAACGGGCCTACGGGTCGATGGCCGTTCACGTCGAGGCCATGCTCGCTCTCCAGAAGGCGGGCGCGAAAGCGTTCGATTACGGCAACAACATCCGCGGCCAGGCCCAGAAAGCCGGGGTCGCCCGGGCCTTCGACATCCCCGGCTTCGTTCCCGAATACATCCGGCCTCTTTTCTGTCTCGGCAAGGGGCCGTTCCGCTGGGCCGCGCTCTCGGGAAAACCCGAGGATATTTATGTCACCGACGAGGCGGTGCTCAGGGAGTTCCCCGAGGACGAAGCCCTGGAGCGGTGGATCCGGAAGGCCCGGGAGCGGGTGAAATTCCAGGGTCTGCCGGCCCGTATCTGCTGGCTGGGATACGGCGAACGGGCCCGCTTCGGCGCGGTCATCAACGACCTGGTGAAAAAGGGAAAGATCAGCGCGCCGATCGTCATCGGCCGCGACCATCTGGACACAGGCTCGGTCGCCTCTCCCAACCGTGAGACCGAGGGCATGAAAGACGGCTCGGATGCCATCGCCGACTGGCCCATCCTCAACGCCCTGCTCAATGCCGTCTGCGGAGCGTCCTGGGTGTCGGTCCATCACGGCGGTGGAGTGGGCATTGGTCTTTCCATCCACGCCGGGATGGTCATCGTGGCCGAAGGAACGGACGCCGCCGCGAAACGGCTGGAGAGGGTGCTCACGGTCGATCCCGGATTGGGGATCGTCCGTCATGCCGACGCCGGTTACGAAGAGGCCGCCGCTTTCGCCGAAGCCAAGGGGATCAAGATCCCCATGGCCTGAGAAATCGGCCACCTCCGTTAGCAGCCGCAAACCATAAAAGCCCACCGTAGTTGACTTCCGGGCCTCTGGTCAGCAGGCCCGGAGCCGCATGTCGAGCTTTTTATCAGGGGGGATTCCAGATTCTTCTTTTAGGCGGAGCTCCTGGCACGGGGATTGCTTTTGGAAAGGGCGAAAGGAGGTTCCAATGAAAAAGGCCATCGCCGGAACGTTGGCCGTCATGTTTTTCCTGTCCGTTTTCTTGTGCTTTCCGCAGCCGTCCGCAGCGCGCCTGCCGGCCGACTTCTGCTATGACGACTGGGAGGCCTGCCGCACCCGGGCCCTGGAGAGCGACGAGGGCTTCATCAGAACGACCCTGTGGCTCACCGTCTGTGACGTGGCCCTGGGCAAGTGCATTCTCGGCTTCTAACAGGTCGGACGGCGCCGGTGAGCCCTCCGGGCGGCGAGCCCGGAGGGCTTACCCTTTTCCAAAGATTTCAGCCGGCATTCTTTGCGGCGAGAGGAAAACGGAGAAGAAGATGAAAACGATGATTGAAGCGATAATGAAAAGGACGTCGCTGCCTGCCCTCATTTGGCTGACTTTTTTGTTCTGCGGCCCGGCGTTTCTCTCCGGGCAGTCCGGGCCGGCCCGATGGACGGCCCGTGAGATCGAACGCAGGGATGCGGCCGGGCAGGCGCCGGAGATCAAGCCTGCAGCGGCGGTCGAGCTCTACCGCCCCGTGGATCTGGTTTTGGACGGAGCCGGCCTTTTCGTCCTCGACATGGATGATAACAGTGTCAAGGTGTTCTCCAGGGAAGGCGTTTTCCTAACCATGTTCGGGCGGAAAGGGCAGGGCCCGGGCGAGTTCCACAGGCCGAGCGGCCTGGATATCCTGGGCGAGCATCTCTATGTGGCCGATGCCGGCAACAGGAGGATCCAGATCCTCGACAGGAAAGGAGGCTATCGGGGCGGTTTCAAGGTCCCCTTGTCCCCATATCGGGTCCTGGCGCTCAAGGAGGACCGGATCATCGTCCTGTCGCTTCCGTCCGCCCGGTCCCGGACTGAGAAGCTGCTCCATTGTTACGACAGCCAAGGCGAGCTTCTCTGGGAAGCCGTGGATCCCATCCTTTCCGGGGACTCCGTCTATGATCTGATGCGGAACCGCCTGTTCATCCGCAAAACGTGTGGACTCGAGCTCTGGCTCGTTCCCGGCGCCGACAGCCGGATCGTCCGCCGGATGAGCGCGGCCGGCTTCCTGCTCGGTGAGATCAAGGTCGATGAAGATTATCCGGTCAAGGAGATCGCCATCGCGGCGGGGGCGGGCCGGAAGAGGACATTGCGCCCGTTTTGCTGGAACTGCGATCTGGACCGGGAGATCCTCTTTCTTTTGATCCCCGAAAGGACTGAGGACGGAGACCTGGGGCCGGGACGGACGGTGGCCGCGGTCGACCGGGGTGGTGAGATCCGCGCCCTCGTCGACCTTCCGGTCAGGGTGAGCCGGCTGGCCGTCGAAGGCCGGACGGTTTTCGGCATCGATCTCGATTCGCGTCTGCGGCTTTTCGAAGTGGGGCCGGGACGATGAAGAAAGCCGCCTTGCTCGCTCTCACGGCCGGCTGCCTGTTGGGTTTGCCGCCGGGGCCGGTCATCCCGAGGAGCGACGGCGTCAAGATCTTCGGCGCGCTGAGCGAGGCGGTCCCGCAGCCGGATCGCCCTCTCCTCCTTCTGTTTTTTTCTCTCGCCTGTCACGTCTGCTGGGAGGAGCTCTTCGAGATGAGGCATTTCATCGAGAATAACGATATTCCGGTCGGTTTGATAGGGGTCAGTTCCGAGCCGGAGGAGGAACTGAAGCCGTTCCTCAGAAAGTTCGCGTTTTTCCACCCGGTCGTGTCCGACCGGGGCCGAGCGCTCTACCGGAGATTCGGGGTAAGGCTCGAGCCTTTCCGGGTCGTCCTGGACGGTGACCGGGTTCTCTACCTGGACGATGCGGCCGAGGATTTCTTCGTCCGGCGCGACAGGGTCAAACGATGTCTCCTCGAGATAGCCTCCCGGTAGCCCTGTCCGTCACGATGGGGAAGCTTGTCTTTGCCAAGGTCAATCTCTGTGTCTTGGCAGGATTCGTTATCCTTCCGGTCTTTTTCTGGATCAAGGGCGCTTTCGGCTTTGCTTTCCGCATCTTCCTTTTTCTCTTCCCTCATCTTTTCTTATTCCTGGCCCGGGACATGATCAAGGACGAGGTCGATTCCGGCGCCCTCGAGAACCTTCTTTTTCTCGACGGAGGATACAAAAGCTATTTCCGCTGGAAGAACGCGGTCGTCGGCGGGGCCGCCCTGGGAGCGGGATTCCTGTTTTTTGGAGCTTTCTCTCTTTACGGCCTGGCGACGCGTCAATTTGTCGCGATGGATCTGCTTCAGTTCGGGAGCGGGATCGTGGCCGGTCTTTATTACCTGGCGCTGGCCGGATTCTTGAGCTTTTTTTGGAGAGCCGGATCGAATTCTTT
>JAFGRZ010000324.1 GCA_016934895.1 Candidatus Aminicenantota bacterium | reverse complement strand
GGCAGCCAGGAGAGCTCATCGGGCAGTCCTTCTTTTCTCAACTCCTCGATGATCATGTCGCGGTAAAGACCCGATCTCCGGTAGGCTTCCAGAAAGTAACTTTTCTCTTTCCCCTGGAAACAGGCGATCTCCTTCAGGACTTCCTTGTTCTCTTCAAGAGGGATGCTCTTGTGGTTGTCTCCGGCGGGCATCAGCCGGGCCGCATAGATCTGCTGGATACGCTGGGCGATCAGCAGACGCAGGTCCTTTTTTTCCTGGAGGAGGGGGGAATCCGGAGGGAGATGGGCTCTCAGGATGAAGCCATAGGCTTCGTCGAGGGCCTGAAGAGCCGTTTCGCTTTCTCCTCTTTCCCAGGCCGCCTGAGCGTCCTGATAGGTGCCGAGCGCCGCTTCCAGGAGTCCGGTCGGCTCCTCCTTTTCGTCGGTGGCTTCCTTCTCCGGGCTCAAGTCCTCCGGAAGAAGTTCCTCCTCGCCGGCGGGAGCGGTCTCAGCCTGGACAGGCTCCATTTCCTGGGGGGGAATCGGCTCCAGAGGCGGGGTCTCTTGAACGGAGGGGAGAGAGGCCGATGGGGCCACCTCTGGCGGGACTCTGGAAGAGGAGCAAGACCAGGAGAAGAGAGCCAGGCCGAAAACGAGAAGAACGGCTTTTTTCGGCTTCATTGTCTCCTAAGATCCTTGTTTATATCACTTTAGTCGGAAGGCGTCAACCTTTTCGGAGAAGAAAAGCCGTCTTGACCTTCCGGTCTGTCAGCGACCGGGCGCCTTCCGGTGCCATTTCCATGCCGTGCCGATGATCGTCTCGAGCTCCGAAAAGCGCGGTCTCCAGCCGAGCTTTTTTTCAGCCTTCTCCTTGGAGGCCAGAAGGATGGGCACATCCCCCAGCCGCTGCGGTCTGGCCATAAAGCGGACCTTTTGGCCGGTCACCTCTTCAACCTTACTGATGACTTCGAGAACAGAGTAGCCCCGGCTGGCGCCGAGATTGATGGCCTCGCTTTCCGGTGTTTTGAGAAGCCGCCGCAAAGCGAAAACATGGGCCTCGGCCAGGTCCGTGACATGGACATAATCGCGGACGGCCGTTCCGTCCGGGGTCGGGAAGTCGGTGCCGTAGAGTTCGAAGGACTCCTTTTTTCCGAGCAGGAAAAGAAGGATGCTGGGGATAAGGTGGGTTTCCGGTTCGTGCATTTCGCCTAGGTCCCCGTCGGGATCGGCGCCGGCGGCGTTGAAGTAGCGGAGCGAGATGTGTTTCAAGCCATAGGCCTTCTCATAATCCTGGAGGATCCTCTCGACGAAAAGCTTGGTGTATCCGTAAGGGTTGATCGGGCTGAGCGGGTGAGATTCGGTGATCGGCGTCTCTTTCGGGATCCCGTAAACCGCGGCGCTCGAGGAAAAGATGATGGTCTTGACGCCCGCTTCAAGCATGGCTTCGAGGAGGTTCAAGCTCGTGCTGAGGTTGTGGGTATAATAACGTTGGGGGTTGAGGTAGGATTCCCCCACCTGGGTGAGCGAGGCGAAATGGAGAACGGCGCCGATGTCTCGCGATCGAAAGGCCCTGCGGATCGGTCCCTTGTCGTCCAGGTCGGCCCGGATGACCTCGCCTCCGATCAGCAACTCTTCGCGGCCCGAGGAAAAGTCATCAAAAACGATCACCTCATACCCTTCTCTGAGCAGCGCCTTGACCGTATGAGAGCCGATGTAGCCGGCACCTCCGCAGACAAGAACCTTCATGCTTTTTTCTCCTTGAGGAGACGCTCAGCGGCCCGGATCCCCTGGGCCTTTGTTTCAAAGGCGTTATCGAGCTGCATCTCGTACAGCCGCTTGAGGATCTTTCCCATGGGGGGGCCCGGGGCGACGCCGAGATCGATCAGATCCCGGCCCCGGATGAGCGGCCGAATAGTCTCACGGCTGACATTGAGCTCGTCGAATTTCCGGAGGAGCCATTTCCCTTGCCGATCCAGGGATTTGACCGGCCGCCCTTTGCGCCCGGCCCGGTCGGCGGCGTCGAGAAGGACCAGCAGTTCGATCTCCCCCTGGATCTCCGCGGCCAGACGGTTGAACGCCTTCTTGGTGACCGTTTCCCGGTTCGCCCAGAGCTCGGAGAGGCGGTGGTGGGTGCGGATGAGCACCGGGACGGTCTTTCTGAGGTTCAATCCTCCCCAGGAAAAAAGTCGGAAGCGGGCCAGGATCTTCTTGACGATCCGCTCGCTGGCCAGATCGTGGCCGTTGTTGGTGATGACCATACGGCCCCGCTTGTATTCCCAGTGGGCGGTCTCGGGTTTGCCGACGTCATGATAGAGCGCGGCCACGAGAAGGCCGAGAGTTTTCGCTTGATCCAGGCCGGCCAGCGCGGAAAGGGCCTTGGCCTGGTCGACCGTCAGGAGAGTATGAGCCCAGACGGTGTGGTGGCCGAAGTCGTCCTTCTCCGGGTGAAAGAGGGAGTCCTGGATGGAAAGCGTGAGACGATAGAGCTCCGGGAAGAGCTGCCGGAGAGCTCCCAGCTTGAAGAGGTCCTCCAGGCCGATCGAGGGACGGTCCGAAAGAAGGAGAATTTTGAACAGCTCCTCGTTGATCCTCTCCACGCTCAGGCCGCTGAGGTCGATCTCCTTGGCGATTCCATAGATCTCCGGGTCGGCCGAAAAGCCGAGCACCGAGGCGAAACGGGCCACCCTGAGTACGCGCAGGGGATCATCGGGGAACGCCCGGGGATTGGTCAGCCGGATGCGACGGGTTCGGGTATCCTCCAGCCCCTCGAAAGGATCGACGAGCGTTCCGTCCGCCAGCCGGAGGGCCATGCTGTTGCAGCGGAAATCGCGCCGCTCGAGGTCTTTTTCAACGGGGAGGGAGGGATCGGCCGAGATACGAAAATCCTTGTGGCGGCGGATGGGCTGGTCGGCGGGGATATCCTTTCTGGGCAACGCGATATCATAGGTCTTTTTCCCGACCGTGAACTTGATGATCCCGAAGCTCCGGCCGACGAGATCGACCTTGCCGAGAGGGGTGATCCTCCGGATGATTTCCTCCAGGGGAAAGCCGGTGACAAGGATATCGACCTCTGCGGAAGGCCGGCCCATGACCATGTCGCGGACGTATCCGCCGACGGCGTACACATTCCTGCCGAAAAGGCGAACGAAAAGGTCCTTATCGGCGAAATCCACTTCGATGGTCTTCATGGCCGTCTCGGCTCGAAAATCCATTTTAGCACGTTATGTCTCCAATATGAATCAAAAGGGGGCGAAGCTTAGCTGAATACCTTATGGGAAAAGAGCTGCATACGGGGGCGACCCGGGCTTGTCTCCCGGGCGGTCATCGTGTATCCTATAATCTTCGCAATGAACACGAAAAAGCGGTTTTTGGGAGCTCTGGCCTGTTGTCTTCTCGCAGCGGCGGTCATCCCCGGCGCGGTCCCGTCCAAAAAGAAGATCGCCATCTCCCTGGAGAGAAAAGAGATCCGGGAGATGGACGGGTCCGGTCTTGTTCTTGTCTTTTATCTGGAGATCGCCAATTCCGAGCGCGCCGCCTACTCTTTGGTCGAATATGATTACCGCGTCGTCGTCGAGAACACCGATTACTTCGTCTTGAGAACGGCCCTTGAAGAGTCGATTCCCGTGCCCGGGGAGACGGCCACACGGATCTCCCTTCCCCTGAAAATCACCTATCCCGACCTCCTAGAGAGGGTGCCGGCGGCCGCCGCCGGACCCAAGGCCCTGTGCTATGTCATCGGTGAAATGGTTTTCGCCGATAGCCGGGGCCGTCAGGAAAAGATCCCCTTCGCTTTTTCAGGAGAATTCCCGATCTTTCGCCCGATCGAGATCGAGATCCGGCCGGTCGAGGTAAAAACAATCACGATCGGAGGCGCCGACTTCACGGTCGCTTATACCCTGCGGAACAAAAACAGCTTCGAGATGATCCTCGGACGGTTGACCTACCGCCTTGATCTTGACGGCCGGACCGTGGCCGAGGGCGTCGTTCCCCCGGGGAAAAGGATTGAGAGCCAGGGCGAAATCACTCTCTCCTTGCCGCACATGCTGGAATTCTTCGAGGTCGGACGGGAAGTCTTCGATATCATGCAGAAGCCGGCCGCGGCCGGCGAGTTGGCTGTCAGATCCCGCGCCGAGTCGATCTGGGGGGACATCGAGTTGGATTCCATCCACAAAGGCGATATCCGGATCTCCCGGGCGCAATGATCTCGGTCATCATCCCGACCTTCAACCGCGCGGCCCTTCTCGGAGAGGCCATCACCTCCGTCCTGGAGCAGGAATATTTCGGCCGTCCGGAACCCGGGCGTCGGTTCGAGCTTCTTGTGGTCGATGACGGATCGGAGGACGAGACCCGGGAAGTGGTCGAGTCTTTCGGGGGCCGTGCGGCCTTGATCAGCCGGCCTCATCGGGGAGTCAGCGCCGCCCGAAATTGGGGTCTGCGGTCGGCCCGGGGAGAGGTCATCGCTTTTTTAGATTCGGACGATCTTTGGATAAAAGAGAAGATCGGCGTCCAGATGGGATATTTCAAGGCCTTTCCCGAAGCCAAGGTCTGCTCCACGGAAGAAGTCTGGCTGCGGCGGGGGAAACACCTCAATCCCCACCGGAAACATCAGAAGCCGTCGGGCTGGATCTTCGACAGCGTCCTTTCTCTCTGCCTCCTCAGCTTGTCATCATGTCTTTTTCGTCGCGAGGTCTTCGAAGAAGTGGGGACCTTTGACGAGAGTCTGCCGGTCTGCGAGGACTATGACTTTGGGATCCGGCTGGCTCACCGTTACCCCGTCCATCTCATCCCCAGGCCGCTCGTCATCAAGCGGGGAGGCCATCCCGACCAGCTTTCCCATCGTTATTGGGGAATGGACCGGTTCCGCGTGCGGGCTCTCGAAAAAGCCCTCGGGCTCGATCTCACGACCGAGGAGGAACGACTGGTCAGGGAAGAATTGGCCCGGAAGTGCCGGATCCTCAGCCGGGGATTCTCGCGGCGCGGAAATCGTGCGGAGGCGGACCGCTACCGCGCTCTACTCCTCAAGTCCGGCGGCGGCAGGGACGTCGGCTGATCGCCGGGTGTTTCGCCTCATACTAGAACCAGTAGTTGATGCCGACGGCGATCTGATAGCTGCTCAGGTCGAAATGGTCGAAATCTTCGAAGTAATCTCCGAGTTTCCCTTTACCGTAGCTGTACTTGAACTCGGCCTCGATGGCCAGACGGTTGGCGATCGGGAACATAACCCCGGCGAAACCATGGAAGCCCACGGAAAACCTGGACTGCTGTCGGTCGCCGGAATACCAGGACCACTGCTCGGAATTCACTGCGTAAATACCGTAGATCGGAACATCACCTAGATCCGGATCTTCGTAGAACCATTCATCGGTGAAATCGACAATGTCTCCCCGCATCTTGACTTTCCAGATGTAGAGCGAAACACCGCCGCCGATATAGGGGATGAAACCGGAGCGGCGGCCGAGCGGCGTCAGCTTCAATGACGCTTGGACCGGAGTGATGGCGACGTCGAGCTGATGGCCGATATCGAATTCTCCTTCGTAGTGTTGATAGGGGAAAGCGAAATCGCCATCTTCGAAAGAGTAGCCCACATAATCCCGGTAGGTCCCGAGGTTGATTTTACTGTAGACATCCAAACCCACAAGCAGGCTGAGCTCCCTGGAGAAGAAATGTTCGTAGAAAATGCCCAAGGTGGCGTTCCGGAAGTCCTCTTTCTGGAAGCTCATGTTCTCAAACTCGATCGTCCAGAGTTCGCTCTGCGCGCTGGGAACAAAGTAAGCAAGCCGCACGGAGATCGCGTCCGATAAACCGAGACCGGGAAGCAAAAGAATGAGGATGGCGACCAGGCCGATTGTTTTTTTCATCGTCTTTTTCCTCCACTTTGACAATAGCAAAATCCATGCCAAAATGATCCTCTCCAAGACAGCGGCCTATGGAGGCACCGACTGTGCTCGAAATGGGTCAAATGTCACCTTTTTCATGGATTTCAGCCGGTTTCGTCTTATATCCCAGTCCAATCCGCTTGTCAAAT
>JAFGRZ010000323.1 GCA_016934895.1 Candidatus Aminicenantota bacterium | reverse complement strand
TCCCGGCCGAAGGCTTCCACGCCGACTCCCTTGAGCATGATGGCTCTCAAGATCACCAGAAAATAGCGGGCGGGGATGATGTAGGTTATAGCTTGAACAAAGGCCGGCATGTTGCGGATGGGAAACACAAACCCGGAGAGGATGAAGGTCGGGAGCATCGTCGAGATGATGGCCAGCATGAAAGCCACCTGCTGGGTCGAGGCGACCGTCGAGATCAAAAGCCCCAGGCCGAGCCCGCAGATGAGGAAGAACAGGATCCCGACGAGGAGCCAGGCGTAGCTGCCTTTGACCGAGACATCGAACAGGAGATAGGCGAAAAAGAGGACGGAATGGGCCGAAAGGAACGAGATGAAAGCATACGGGATGGTCTTCCCGATGATCAATTCCGTCGGCCGGAGCGGTGAGACGATGAGCTGCTCGATGGATCCCTTTTCGATCTCCCGGACGACCGAGAAAGAGGTCGAGATGACCACGGTGATCATCAAGACAAAGGCCATCAGGCCGGGGATGAGAAAACGGACGCTTCTGAGCTCGGGGTTGAACCAGATGCGGGGATGATAATCCACGGGAAGAGCGAAATCCATCCGGCCCGCCCTCTCCATGGCGTCGACAACGAGGTGAGTGGAATAGCTCTGGGCGACGGCGGTGACATAGCCGATGGCCGTGCCGGCGATCCCCGTGTCTTCTCCGTCGATGATGACCTGGATCGGAGATTCCCTTCCGGCCAGGAGAGCCGGCGAGAAATTGCGGGGGATCACCAGGGCCACCTGGACCTCCCCTTTTCCCATGAGATCATCGATCTGTTTCATGTTGTCCAGGTCGAACTTGAGGTCGAAGTACTCCGTATTCAGAAAACGGTCCAGGAAATCACGGCTGTGCTGGCTTTTCTCCAGATCAAGAATGGCCAGGGACAGGTGTTTGACATCGAAGTTCAGAGCGTAGCCGTACATGATCAGAAGGAAGGCGGGAAGGATGAGCAGCAGGATCAGGGATCGCGTGTCCCTCGAGATCTGCCGGAATTCCCTTTTCACGACCGGTCTGATCCGCTCGATCCTCATCGGCCGGCTCTCCCCGATCCTTCGGGCCTGGTCCCGCGCCGGACGTTCCCCTCTATGAGATGGATGAAGACGTCTTCCAACGTCCCCAGGCCGTGTTTTTCCTTGAGCTCCCGGGGGCTTCCTCCGGCAATGATCTTTCCGGCGTGCATCAGCATGATGCGGTGGCAGTATTCGGCTTCGTCCAAGTAATGAGTGGTCACAAAGACGGTGACTCCTTTTACGGAAAGGTCATAGATCAGGTCCCAGAAACGCCGGCGCGAGACTGGATCGACGCCGGCCGTCGGTTCGTCCAAGAAGACGATCTCGGGCTCATGGAGAAGCGCACAACCCAGAGCCAAGCGCTGTTTCCATCCGCCCGCCAGCTCTCCGGTCAATGCCTGCTCCCTTCCGAGGAGTCCGGCCATTTCGAGGACCCAAGAAAGTCGCTCCCCGACGCGGCGGCTGCTCAGTCCATAGATGCCTCCGAAAAAGCGGATGTTCTCGGCCACGGTCAGGTCCTCGTACAGGGAGAATTTCTGGGACATGTAGCCGATGCGCTCTTTGACCTTCTCCGGCTGGTCGCGGACAGAGAAGCCGCCGACCGTCGCCCTTCCCGCGGTCGGGACCAGGAGCCCGCAGAGGATCCGGATCGTCGTTGATTTTCCGGCTCCGTTCGCTCCCAGGAAACCGAAGATCTCTCCCTTGCGCACCTTGAAGGCGATGGAGTCGACGGCCGCGAAGTCCCCGAATTTC
This sequence comes from Candidatus Aminicenantota bacterium, assembly GCA_016934895.1. GTDB lineage: Bacteria > Acidobacteriota > Aminicenantia > Aminicenantales > UBA8522 > UBA8522. The sequence continues at coordinate 986 of JAFGRZ010000323.1, read as the reverse complement.
TTGGTCAGGCCGGAAACCTCGATCGAGTATTCGCTCATGGCTCCCGCCCCGTCTTCCGCGTTAGAAAGATGAAGACGTTCTCGAGGGATGGGGGGACCGGCCGCCATTTCTCCATTCTGATTCCGCTCTCGATCAGCCGGCGTTCCAATGCCGGCACGTCCCGGTCCGTGCCGGACATGACGAGATGGAGCTTGTCGCCGAAGGCCTGGACATCCAGGACTTCGGGCAGTCCCTTGAGCGCGGCGGCGGCCCGCCGGTTGTCGTCGCAGATGAGCTCGATGATGGTCCTTTTCATCCGGGCCCTGATTCCGGACGGGGTGTCGACGACGACGATCGAGCCGCGGTCCATCAAGGCGACGCGGTCGGCCCGCTCGGCCTCGTCCATGTAGGGGCTTGTCATGAGAATCGTGATCCCGGTCTCCAACAGGCTGCGCAGGATCGCCCAAAACTCGCGGCGGGAGACGGCATCGACACCCGTCGTCGGCTCGTCGAGGAGGAGGAGGTTTGGAGTGTGGATGAGCGTGCAGGCCAGGGACATTTTTTGCTTCATCCCTCCGGAGAGCTTCTCGGCCAGACGCTTCCGGAAAGGCTCAAGCCGGGTGAAGGCGAGCAGCTCTTCCCTTTTCCCCTGATAATCTTTGACTTCATGGATCTCGGCGAAGAATTCGATGTTCTCGTCGACCGTGAGGTCGCCGTAAAGGGTGAATCCCTGGGACATATAGCCGATCCGCTTCTTGATCCGGTCGGCCTCCCGGAGGAGGTCATAGCCGAAGACGCGGGCGGTCCCCGAGGTGGGCCGGACGATCCCGCTCAGCATCCGGACGGTTGTCGACTTTCCAGCCCCGTCGGGACCGACGAGGCAGAGCATCTCGCCCTTATTGAGAATCAGGTTGAAGCCGGCGACGGCGCTGACCGTTCCAAATTGCTTGGACAGGCCGTCGGCCTCGACAACCGCTGAGGTCATCGGAATCTACTCTATCCCGGTT
>JAFGRZ010000070.1 GCA_016934895.1 Candidatus Aminicenantota bacterium | reverse complement strand
GATCTGAAACGTCCTTTTTTTCATTGACGGCCTCCTCAAGGAAATGCCTTTTTATCATAAGAGGGGGTCAGGTCTCAATATTCAACATCTTAGATTTTGCATTTCTTTCCATGTGATGAAGAGGCTAGACGACTTGGGAATGTCATCGTGTCTGTTGAATGTTGAGACCTGACCCCAGACTCGGCCGGGGGACGGTTGATTTGGGCCGCCGTTTCTGATATTTTTGGGGTTCCCGACAAAAAACCGAGGAGGTTCATCATGACAAGACAACTGCTCACATTGCTCTTTCTAGCCGCTTTCGCGGCCTCGCTCAGCGCGAGCGCCGAGGCGGCCAATCCAAAGGTCCTCATCAAAACGAACAAAGGCGATATCACCCTGGAGCTCTATCCCGACAAAGCTCCCGTCACGGTTCAGAATTTCCTTTCCTACATGGACGAGAAGTTCTATGACGGCCTGATCTTTCATCGCGTCATCAAGGGGTTCATGATTCAGGGCGGAGGCCTGAACGCCGAGCTCGCCACGCGGCCGGCCAAGGCGCCGATCAAGAACGAGGCCGGCAACGGGCTTAAGAACGCCCGCGGCACGATCGCCATGGCCCGTTCGGGTGAAATCCACAGTGCCACCTGCCAGTTCTTCATCAACCACGCGGATAACGCCTTCCTCGATCACAGGGACGAGACAGCGCAGGGGTTCGGCTATTGCGTCTTCGGCAAGGTCGTTTCCGGGCTCGACGTCGTCGACGCCATCGCCACCGCCCCCACGATGACGGTTCACGGCATGAAGGACGTGCCGAGAGAGACCGTGACCATCATTTCCATCCGGAGAGTCGAAAACTAACCGGATTCCGTCATCGAAAGGAGGAAGGGATGAAAAGGCGCATTCTGATTGTCCTCGTTTTCGCTTTAGTCCTCTCGCCGGCCGGGCCTTTATCGGCTCAGGAAAAGCTGACCGCCGATGTCCGGACAGCCCTTGACTCCATCCAGCCTCTGGAGGCGTATTCCTACTGCAAGACGCTTTCCTCGGAGACGTTCGCCGGCCGGCTGACCGGCCACGAGGGCTATGCGGCCGCGGCCAAGTGGGCCGCCGCCAAGTTCAAACAATGGGGGCTCAAGCCGATCCACCGGGAATCGGGATACCTTCAACCCTATCCCTCACCCTATGTCGTCATCGACCGGGCCGAAATGACGCTTCTCCTGGAGGAAAAACCCGAGAGCGCCGAGGAAACAAACGTCAAGGAGGTCCGGCTTGAGCCGGAGAAAGAGTTCTTACCGCTCCTCTTCAGCGACAGCGGCGACCGCACCGGCGAGTTGGTCTTCGTGGGCTGGGGCATCAGCGCGCCCGATCTGGGATATGATGATTATGCGGGAGTGGACGTCGCCGGCAAGTTCGTCCTCTGCTTCCGGGGGACGCCCGGCCGGAACGACCGGCGCTTCGAACCGCACGACCATCACCGCGCCCGGATGAAAACAGCCAAGGAAAAGGGAGCCTTCGGCCTCATCTACATTTACGACGAGATCGTCTCCAATCCCAACGGCGACTGGATCGAAGGTTTCATGCCCGCCGAGATCACATCCAAAGTCGCCGACTGGGTCCTCAAGGAAAAAGACATCACCGCCGCGGAACTCAGGAAGGACCTTGGCACATATAAAAAGCCCCTTACCTTTCCGCTCCGGGCCAAGATCCATCTCAAAGTCGAGGCCCGTCCGTTCCCGCAAGGAATCGGCTACAACATCGTCGGTTATGTCGAGGGCTCGGACGCGAAGCTCCGTCAGGAGTGCCTCGTCATCGGCGGGCATTTCGACCACAACGGTTTTCACATGGGGCTTCTTTTTCCGGGAGCGAACGATAACGCCAGCGGGAGCGCGGCCGTCATGGAGATCGCCGAAGCCTTCTCCAAACTTAAGAAAAAGCCCAAACGCTCGGTCGTCTTCGCTCTCTTCGGGGGCGAGGAGATGGGACTTCAGGGCTCTTCCCATTTCGTCGAACATATCCCGCCGCCGTTCAGCAACGTGGACACGATGTTCAACTTTGACATGGTCGGCGAGGGGGACGGCTCCGGTATCGGATACAGCGGGGACGTCCCCGAGCTCAAGACGATCATCGAAGAAGCCGATCAACATATCGGGACACTCGGACGGACCTATCCGATCAGGGGCGTGGGGGTCGGGGGATCGGACCACGCTCCCTTCTATCAGAAGGGGATCCCCGTTGTTTCGTTCCACTCCAACGGCCCGCACCTTCATTATCACCAGACCGGCGATACGATCTACCGGATCAATCCCGATATGATCGCCGACGTGGCCAAGCTGGCCTTTCTGGGGGCTTATGCCCGGGCCAGCCGCTAGCCTTCTGGCTGAAAAATGAAACCTCGGAGCGCCCGGATGAGGCAGGAATAGAAAATGCCGGAAACGTCATGACAGCTTCCCGAGTCAATTTCAGAATCAGGAAGCAGCGCAGAAAGCGCCTGTTGCTCGCCTTCCCGGCCGTGTCCATCCTCGCCGCCGGCGCGGTCGTTTTCGTCTTGACCCGGTTCGGCGGGCAAAGGACTCCACCGGTCCCCGTCAAGACGTGGGCACCCGCTTCTTTGGCCACGCGTTCTCCCGCGCTGGCCGAATACAAGATCAAAATCCGACCGGGGGACACGATCGGCCAAGTTCTGTCCCGCTACGGCTTTTCTCCGGCCGATGTCCAGGCCATGTATGACCAGGTCAAGCCGGTCTTTGACCTTCGACGGATCAAGGCCGGCCGGCTCCTCCATCTTTATGCCGATCCGTCCGGAGCCGTGGTCCGGCTCGAATACGATGTCGACGACATCCGCTTTCTGCGCGTCGAGAAACGCGAGGATCTCTTCCGGCCCTCGCTTGAAGACCGTCCGGTTGATATTGTGGCCGAGATGATCTGCGGCACGATCGAGGATAGCCCCATCCTGACATTTAACCGTCTTGGGGAAGAGGATTTTTTGGCCTTGGCCTTTGCCGACATCTTCGGCTGGGATGTGGACTTTTATATCGACATCAGGGAGGGGGATGCTTTCAAGGTCATCTTCGAGAAGAAATTCCTCGAGGGAAAGTTCCTCGGGTACGGAAGAATTCTGGCCGCGGAACTGGTCAATCAGG